>NZ_LT629960.1:2098536-2187560 GCF_900104605.1 Tidjanibacter massiliensis
TGTGCCTGCTGTTTGCATCGTGCGGAGGGGACAAGGGGCCTGACGGGGGCGGTGTACCGTCGCTGAAGGTGGAGCCCTCGTCGCTGGATTTCGCGGCTGTTTCGGCTCCGTCGCAGAGCGTGACGGTTACGGCCGTGAACGTTGAGTGGGAAGTGCGTGTATCGGATACGGCTTCGGCCTGGCTGAAGGCGGAGAAGACGGACGGTACGACCGTGACGGTTTCGGTAACCGACAACGGTACCCCGGAGCAGCGTACCGGTTCCTTTACCGTCGTTCCGACGAACAACGAGGATGTGAAGGCCAAGAGTGTTACGGTCGTTCAGACGGGGAGCGACGTGGAGTATAAGTTTTCGGTCGAACCTGCATCCCTGACGTTCGAAGCGGAAGGAGCGGCAGCCCAGACGGTCACGATTACGGCCGAAGGAGGTCTGACGTGGGAGGCCGAGGTCGAGGGGGATGCGGCCTCGTGGATAACGGTCACTCCCGGCGAAGGGACGCTTGAGGTGAAGGTTTCCGACAATCCGGAGACGGCGGAGCGTTCGGGGAACATCGTGGTTACGCCGAGTGCTGAGTCCGTAGGTCAGAAAGCCATCCGCGTGACGCAGGCCGGCAAGGTGCTTCCTCCGTCGCTGAGTGTCAACGAAGAGGAGCTGGCAGACGGATTTAAATATTCGGCCAGCGGTGCGAAATATACCGGTCCGAATAATATTCGGGTGACGGCGGTGAATACGGACTGGAATGCCCGTGCGGTAGATGCCGAAGGCAATGCGGTGACCTGGTTCTCGGTCAAAACCAATAAGGAGAATAAGATACAGAGCATCGGTGTGGATGTCACGAAGAACGAGACTTATGAGGAACGTGTGGGTTACGTATTGATTACGGCTACCGTGGAAGGGGTGCCGGAGATTCGGGTGTCCGTTACGCAGGATGCTGCGTCCGAACACCTCAGTACGCTTACGGAAGACGTGGACGTCAGCGGCATGACGCATGCGTATGTAGGGGTTTATCCCAACCAGTCCTGGCATCCGGAGGATAAGGCATCCGGATGGAATATTACTGTGACGACGGAAAATTTGACGACGACCGGTCCGATGGGGACGGTGTATTCGGGCAGCGGAGTGGCACTGTGTTTAAGTATGGGTTCCGAGCATATGCCGTTCAATGACGACCAGGAGTATTGGATGGCGGACGGTATTTATACGGTTGTGAAAAGAGAAGCAGAGACTGGCGAGATTCCGGAACAGCAGATGACGGTCGGGAGCGGATATGCCGGTTATTGGCCGGGTCAGCGTATGAGCAGCTGGGTGATGTGCATCGAGGAGGGCGAATTCGTGAAGGGAGGCCCCGTGGCTGCCGGTACTGTGACAGTTACGCGTGACGGGGATAACTACACTTTCGTAGTGGAGCTTGCGGATGATTTCGATTTTAAGATTACCGGTGTGTTTACGGTATTATTTGATGATATCCGACAGATGGATTTGCCTACGGATAACTACAATTAAAGTGTGAACGCGCAGTGATTAAAGCCCGGCGGATTCCGCCGGGCTTTTTGCATGCGGCAGCTTCCCGCAGGCGGATGGTCGGCCGGGTCGGACATCCGTCCGGTTCGTCCGAGCGGTTGCGGTCAGGGGCCGCGGTGCCGAAATGCCTCGTCGGATGTCGCGGCCGATGCGCCGTTTTCGCACGACCGTTCGGTACCGGGAAGGAGATGGCGGTGTCCGTTTCCCGTGACACTGCGGCCGGGAACCGTATGGATACGGCCGCTCAGAAACAGGTGATGAGCGATATCCGGTGATGTTCTGGATGGTATTTGAGGGCTAAGACCAGTTTATAGGGTTTGTCTCCCGGCAGCTCAATCATGATGTTGAACTTCGTGACGCCGTACTGTTCGTTTATCTCCAGGTTGTAAAGGTAATTGGAGGTGATTTTGTCATGAATCAGCTCTTCGAGCTCTCCGGCCGTTATCTCTTCCAGTCCGACGCGCCGCAGCGTGTCGCCCTTTTCCTGTTTGATGTATGCCAGCTTGCGGGGCGCCACCTCGACGGCGGCGGTCCTGAGCGGGCCGAAAAGCCGGTCGAGGAAATTGAGTCCCATGAGCTGGTCCGCTTCGTCCATTCCGTCGCACTCCCGTTCAATCTTGTATGAGAGGAAGATTCCATAAAGGTCCTGGCTTATGGCCGTTGTCCGGAATCCGTTCTCGGCGAAGGGAAATCCCAGCGGATTTGCGGGACCCCCGAGCGACTCCTTCTTTTTGTCGAGTATCCACTCCGCGTAGTCGTATTCGGCTTCCATGATGACGGTATCCCGAACTTTGATGAAGCCGGGTATCAGCATCGTGCTGAGCAGCGTCTTGAATACGGAACCGTACGACAGGTCCGCAATACCCCGGTAACCGGCGAACTCCCTGAAATGCCGGTCGAGATTCGCCGGGTCGCTTTTCGAGAGGTTGTTGAGATAAACGATGAAATGGTCGTGTGTCCCGTCCGTGTCAATCCGGCTGCCTGTCTCTTCCAGACAGCGCTGAAGGCACCCCGGGGAAGACCGTTCGATGAAGTCTCCCATCAGGACGGAGTTGACGGATTTTCGGTCGAGGTATTGGAGGAGTTTCTCGAAGACCGGCAGGGGATACCACGCGTCCGGAATGGCCGCCGTGTCGAAGATGAGCGCCGCTTCCCTTTTCTTCTTGGCAGGGACGAGGGCCGCTTTCAGCTCCCGGTAGTCGATGCCTTCGCTCTGCAGTTCGGCTTCCAGCAGGTCGTGCCAGTCGCTTATCAGGGAGTGCATCGCGTCGGACTGTATGCCGAAAAAGGCGGCGACGGTCAGCAGTTCCAGGTTTTCCCTGCTGTCAATCGTATGGATGGATTTGCTCATGGCCGGAGAGGTCGGGGAAATAGGGTTCGGGCCGGTATCGGCTTTGTCTCTGCGGGGAGGCCTTCGGCGGTTTCGGCCTGCGGAGAACGGAGCATACCGGTCATATCTCCGCTATGCCGTTCTTGATGGCCCAGACCACCAGGTTGGCCGTGTTGCGGCAGCCGGTCTTCTCCAGAATGTTGGCCCGGTGCTTGTCCACCGTCCGTTTCGATATGAAGAGCTTGTCGGCGATTTCCTGGTTGGACATTCCCCTGCATATCAGCAGCAGTATCTCTTTCTCCCTGTCCGAAAGCACATCGCCCGGACGTTCGCCCCGGGTGGACTTGAGGCTTCCCACGAGGTTGCGCAGCAGCTCTTGGGAAAAATAGGTACCGCCGTCGCACACTGTCCGGATGGCCGTCACCACTTCGTCGATATCGGCACTTTTCAGGATGAATCCCTTCGCGCCTGCTTCGACCATGCGGAAATAGAATTCGTCGTCGCCGTGCATCGAGAGGGTGATTATCTTCTCCTCCGGATTGAGGGCGAGGGCCCGTTCGGTAGCCCGTATGCCGTCCAGTACGGGCATGTCTATGTCCATCAGCACCACATCGTGTTCCGACTCCTGCATGAGGGCGAGACACTCCTCGCCGTTGGCGGCCGTTCCGACGACCTCGCACTCGGCCCGTCGGGAGAGCAGTCCCTGAAGGCCCGACAAAAAGAGGGCGTGGTCGTCGGCCAGGATAATCCTATAACTTCTGTCTGCGTTCATCCGAATGTCCTACGTTTACGCTTATGTGGGCCGACATGCCTTTGCCGCGTTCGCTCGTTATCTCTACCGTGCCTTTGAGCGACTGGATGCGGGAGGTGATGTTGGAGAGGCCCATGCCGGTATCCAGGACGGCAGCCGTGTCGAACCCTTTGCCGTTGTCGGAGTAGTCTATCGTGACGGTATCGTCCGCATAGGTCAGGCCGAGCGTCAGCAGCGTGGCGCCCGAGTGCTTCATGCTGTTGTTGATGAGTTCGCCGATGACACGGTAGAGAATGACCTCCACGTTGGGGTCGAAACGCTCCGTTTTCAGGTTGGTGTCGAACCGTATCTCCACATTCCGGTTCGGGTTGATGGAGATGGTCTTGTTCACGAAGTTGCTGACTGCGCGCGATAGGCCGAATGAATTGAGCGTGTGCGGGCTGAGCTTGTTGGATATCTCCCGGATGCTGCGTATCGCCTCGTCGATGACGTATGTGGTGTTGGCAATCAGTTCGGCATCCTCCTTCGAGGAGCAGTTTTTGGCGAGCTCTCCCAGCGACATGCGGGCCGACGAGAGCAGCGGGCCGAGGCCGTCGTGCAGCTCTTTGGAGAAGTTGAGCCGTTCCGTCTCTTCGGTACGGAGCACGGTGGTGAGTATCCGGCGCTCGGTCAGTTTCCGCTGGTAGTTGAGCCGGCGCGTAGAGTGGATGATTTTGCCGACATAGAACATGCCGACCGCGAAACAGAGCGACGTTACCACTCCGACCCATGCCATGAAGTGCGGAGGAAGATGCCACTCCCGTCCGCCCACCACGTAGATGTATTCGCTCAGCCGTATCATGCACATCAGCACGAGCCCCAGTGTGAAGAGCAGCCATGAAATGTTGTACTTCGTGACGCGGGTGAGCCGGATGGCGACAACGGCGGCGACAAGCTGCAATGCAATGGATATGATGATGAGGACTTGCAGTATCATAACATTTGCGGATTTGGTTCTCTGGTTATGCAAATATAGAAATATATTCGACGAAAACCGCAAGCTGGCGTCGGGCGGCAGCCCGGCCTGCGTTCGCAGCGCGATTCGGTTGAGTCAACTGGGGCCCAACGAAAACCGCAAGCTGGCGTCGGGCGGCAGCTCCTGAGGAGAGGAAGGCGGCCCGGTACGCGGCGAGGAAACCGGTGGCGCGTGCGGTGCCGGGGGGGCGGAGTGGACGGCAGGCTCTTGCCCTGCGCTGTGCTGCCTGCCGGAAACAAAACGGCGGGACTTGTATACAAGTCCCGCCGCCGTACCGTCGGTCGGTCGGTATACAAGTCCCGCCGCCGTACCGTCGGTCGGTCGTTATTCTTCTTTCTTTCCTGCGCCTACGTAGCGTTTCTCCTTGATGCGGGCCTTCTTGCCCGTCAGGTCGCGCAGATAGTAAATCCTCGAACGGCGAACGACGCCCACCTTGTTCACTTCGATGCTGTCGATGTGCGGGGAGTAGAGCGGGAAGATACGCTCCACGCCTACGCCGTTGGATACTTTGCGGATGGTAAACATTTTCGTGATGCCGCGGCCCTTTATCTGGATGACCACACCGCGGAAACTCTGGATACGCTCCTTGTTTCCTTCCACGATTCTGTAGGATACGGTGATGGTATCGCCGCTCTTGAAAGAGGGTACCTCTTTCTTGGTCCACATCGCGTCTTGCGCGATTTTGATAAGATTGTCCATGAGTAGCTCGATACTTTGTAATTAAACGCGGAATATTACGGACTCCTGTGTTCTCATAAGAGATTCCTGCGCCGGAGTGCAAAGATACTGTTTATTTTCCGAATTGCAAAAAATCCCGTAAACGGATGGCGGGAACATAACTTTCCCGCGGATTTGCGGAGCCGGAGCGATGGTTTCTGACGAAAGTTTCGTAACTTTGATAAAACGGTCGGGTACATCTCGCCGGGTTTGCTCTCGGGAACGCATGCCGGAGCGGCCCGTATCGTGAGAGTACCGTTCCGGATAAACTTAACCCTATTCTTTAAACCTAAATTCGTTTTGAACGATGAAAAAATTGATGGCAACGGTGCTCCTCGCCCTGATGGCGGCGGGCGTATGCAGTGCACAATGGTATGTCGGCGGCGCCATTTCGTACGGCACAAAACACACCACCACCGGCAATGATGTACGGACTTCGGAGTTTTCGTTTACTCCGCGCGTCGGATATGTATTCAACGACAGGATGTTGGCCGGCTTGCAGGTCGCCTATGCAAACAGTTGCGAGAAGACGACGATTTCGGATGTCATCGACCTCACTTCCGAAACCACGCTCAACATGGGAGGCATAGCGCCCTATTTCCGGTATAATGTAGCCACGGCCGGGCGGTTCACGTTCGGACTCGAAGCTACGCTGTCGGTCATGTTCGGCAAGACGAAACAGAGTGCGCTGCAGACGCAGTCGGTAGGACTCGGTGTAGCTCCGGTGGTCAGTTTCGGACTGACCGAGCATTGGTGGGCGGAGGCCTACATGCAGCTCTTTGCCTTGAATTATACCGGCGTGAAGGATGCTGACGGAACGGTACGCTCCAGCACTTTCAATTTCGGTTTCGATGCCGACAACATTTTCAGTTTCTCGGCGCTGCACTTCGGAGTGGTTTATCGTTTCTGAGGCGGACGCATCATCCGGAACAATGCCCGACGGATACCGAAAAACGGCGGTACCCGCCGGGCGCTGTGTTTTACGGCGGTTTATGCTTATCTTTGCATCCTAAAAATGGAGGGGAAAGAGATGAAAAAACCGTTCATATTCATAACGAACGACGATGGCGTGAATGCACGCGGACTGAAGGCCGTCACGGAGGTGGCCCTGCGCTTCGGGCGCGTGGTGGTGATAGCGCCGGAGACCACGCAATCGGGTATGGCCCACGCCGTGACGATGTACAGTCCGCTCTACCTGCGGACCGTGGAGAAGCGCGGTGACCTGACCGTATATGCCTGTTCGGGTACGCCGGTGGACTGCGTGAAGATGGGGTATGACCATATCTTCGCGGGCGAACGGCCGGCCCTCAATATCTCCGGCATCAACCACGGTTCCAACTCGGCGGTCAGCATTCTCTACTCCGGGACGATGGGAGCGGCCATCGAAGCGAGTTTCTACGGGGCCCCATCCGTGGGCCTTTCGCTGACCGACCACAGTCCGGACGCCGATTTCGAGGCTTCGGCCCTCTTCGCCGAGAAAATCATCAGCGACATGCTTACCGCGAATATCAACGAGCCGGTTTGCCTCAACGTGAACATTCCGGTGGGAAGACCCGACCAGATACGCGGTTACCGTGTCTGCCGGCAGAATCGGGGGTATTGGAAGGAGGAGTTCTACTGTCGGAAAGACCCCAGAGGGAAAGATTATTTCTGGCTGACGGGTGATTTCTACAATCAGGAGCCGGACGCGACCGATACGGACGAGTGGGCGCTGGCCAACGGTTACATATCTGTCGTGCCCGTGCAGGTGGATATGACCAACTACCGCCAAATCGACTCCGTGAAGGCGATACTGAAATAGCCGGAGCCGGATATTCATACATCCCGCCGCTTCCGTTCCAGAACGGCGTTTACTGCAAAGTAGAAGGCAGCGAGTGCGGCGGTACCCGCCAGGACGGTGTATAGGTGGAGATACCGCAGGCATATCGGCTGCACCGCTGCAATGCATGTTCCGGCGATGCTTTGCAGGAGGGTGCGCAGGTCGGGACCGAGCACAACGAGCGTTCGGCCTCCGAGCAGGCAGAGGGCCGCTCCCCCGACGGCAACGGCCGTTGCTCTCCATACCTTGCCGGTCCGTTTGCGGCGGCGGACTGTACGTTCCGTCCGCCGGACGATGTCCTGTTTCAGGGATTCGGGCATCTGCTGTACCGGCAGTTCCGCGAGTCTGCGGGACAATGCCTCTTCTGCCCTTTCCGGGATTGTTTCCTGTTTCATGTTCGGTTCGATATAAGGGCGGCGAGTTTCTTCCTTATCCGGAAAAGTTTCACCTTGATGCTTCCTTCGGTGTGTCCCGTTACTGCCGCCAATTCGTGTACGGGGATTTTCTGCAGGTAAAAGAGTTCCACCAGGGCTTTTTCATCGGGCGCAAGCCGCTGCAGGGCCTGTTCGAGGTACTCCATCTGCGTCTCCCGGAACAGAATTTCCTCTTGGTCGTCGGGAAGTTCGTATTGCCGGTCATTTATCTCTACCGTGCGGGGGCGCCTGCGGCGGGTATGCGAAATCGCCGTGTTGTAGGCTATCCGGTAGAGCCAGGTGGAGAAACGGCACTCCCCGCGGAACCTGTCCAAATGGGTGAACGCTTTCAGGAATACGTCGGATGTCAGTTCTTCCGCATCCAGCCGGTTGCCCGTAATGCCTGTCAGCAGGGAGAAGATACGGTCGCCATACCGTTCCACGAGTTCACGGAAGGCTTCCGGGTCGCCTTCCGATGCCCGTTGTACCGTATTGAATTCTTTGTCCTCCTCCATTTCTCAGTTTTGACGCCTCGTGTGCAGAAAGGTTACATGTGGCAAAGATAACCGGAAAGCATCGCCGGTTCGGAAGCCGGGCCTGTTGTTTTTGCGGCGTACAGGCGGGTGTCCCGGCTCGGCTCTGCCGGCGGGCGTGTGCGGCCGGAAAGGATTGTTGCGGAAAAACGGAGTCTCGTGTGTAACTTCGTTGGCTGTCGGGCGTCATAAAAACAAAGGCGCAAAAGGAGACGTCGTGCCTGGAACCGTGTTATTTAATTAAAAGAAATGCTTATGTTGGAGGATGTATTGATTGTCTCGGTCGTGTTTTTTTTCATTTACAAAACCATAGAGGTATTGGCCCGCCGCAGGGAGCG
The DNA here is from genome assembly GCF_900104605.1 of Tidjanibacter massiliensis. Taxonomy (NCBI): domain Bacteria; kingdom Pseudomonadati; phylum Bacteroidota; class Bacteroidia; order Bacteroidales; family Rikenellaceae; genus Tidjanibacter; species Tidjanibacter massiliensis. The sequence goes on from NZ_LT629960.1 coordinate 2,106,973, forward strand.
GCTGATGATGGTGGAGGCATTCGCCCGGAATCCGGAACTGTGCCGGGAGCGGGGCGGCTCGTTCAGAATGGAGATATTGCGGGACGTGTACGGTGTGCTGCGGCCGTGCGGGTTCATTGTCGGGCTGGGAATAGGCTTTCTGGTGTCCTGGCTGATAATGCCGGAAAATGAGGATGCGTATGGGGAACATGCCGAAATGGTCGTCTTTGCACTCCTGTGTATTTGCGGCGGACTCGGCATGCTGGGGGCATTCTTTGCGGAACGGTGGCTGCGTCGCCGCGACCGGGTGTCGGCAGGAGCTGGAGATGCACGATAGGGGGCCTGAAAGGTCGTTTCCGTAAGCCTGCGGAAATTGCTTTTTGTGTTTTGTACCGATTGGGTGACAGGGAATCGGTCGGCAGTGTGTGCGACGGAAACGGTTCGCGTCGCAGCCGTCCTCAGAGGATTTTCAGGGCGATTGCGGCGCAGGCTTCGGCGTCGGCGAGGGCATGGTGATGCTGCTGCAGGTCATAGCCGCATGCTGCTGCGACCGTGGGCAGTCGGTGGTCGGGGAGCGACCGGCCGAAGGTGCGGCGCGAGGCGCGGCAGGTACAGTAGAACGTATAACCGGGATAGGGCAGTCCGTACAGGTCGAAAGCGGCTTTCAGGCACCCTTCGTCGAAAGGGCTGTTGTGCGCTACCAGCGGCAGACCCTGGATAAGGGGCGCTATTTCCCTCCATACTTCCGGGAAGTGCGGGGCCTCTACGGTATTGTGATAGCAGAGGCCGTGGACGCGGGTGCAGAATTCGGAGTAGTAGTTGGGGCGCGGACGTATCAACCGATATGTCTTGTCGCATATCTCTCCGCCGCGCACGACCACCAGGCCGACACTGCATACGCTCGTCCGCTTCCCGTTGGCCGTCTCGAAGTCTATGGCTGCAAAGTCTTTCATGCGTAGCGTCGTGACGCGGAACCTCGTTCGGGGCGGGAGGTTCCGACCGCACAAAACTAACGAAAAAACGGTTTCCTGCCGCTCGGCAGTATAATGGGAAGAATAAAAAACGGGGACGCTTCGAAAGCGTCCCCGTCGGATGGATTCCGGAAACCGGTGCGGTTATTTTACGTCCACGATGGTGTTCCAGTTGTGCTTGTCCTCTATCTCGCCGTACTGGATACCCTGGAGGGTCTTGTAGAGTTTCTGGCTCCAGGGACCGGCGGTCTTGCCATCGCCGTAGACGATGGTCTTGTCGGTCTTCGGGTCGTACACGCTTCCGATGGGGGAGATGACGGCCGCGGTACCGCAGCATCCCGCTTCGCTGAAAGTCGGGAGTTCTTCGACGCCCACCTTGCGCTGTTCCACTTTCAGGCCGAGGTCTTCGGCTATCTGGCGGAGGCTCTTGTTGGTGATGGACGGGAGTACCGAATGCGAATCCGGCGTGATGTATTTGCCGTCGCGGATGCCGAAGAAGTTCGCGGCGCTGCACTCGTCGATGTACTGTTTGGTGGCCGGGTCAAGGAATATCACGCTGGCGAAGCCTTTCTGGTGCGCTATCTCGCCCGAATCGAGGCTGGCTGCATAGTTACCGCCCACCTTGACGTGCCCCGTCCCCTTGGGGGCCGCACGGTCGTGGTCATAGTCGATGATGACCTTGATGCAGTTGAACCCGTCCTTGTAATAAGGGCCTACCGGCGTTACGAATACGGCGAACAGATAGTCGGCCGAAGGTTTCACGCCTACCTGAGGACCTACGCCGATGAGCATCGGACGGAGGTAGAGCGATGCGCCCGAACCGTAGGGCGGAATGTAGTCGGCGTTGAGCTTCACGGCTTCGATGCATGCTTTGGTGAAGAGTTCCACGGAGGGTACCGCCATCTTGAGGTATTCGCCCGAATTTATCATGCGCTTCGCATTCTCCTCCACGCGGAACAGCCTGACCTTGCCGTCCGCGCCGCGGAATGCCTTGAGGCCCTCGAACACTTCCTGTCCGTAGTGGAGGCAGGTCGATGCCATGTGGATGTTCATATTGACGTCTTCGGTGGCGTAGAGTTCGCCCCACTTGCCGTCTTTGTATTCGCACCTTACGTTGTAATCGGTTTTGAAATAACCGAATCCAAGCTCTGACCAATTAATGTTTTTCATTTCGGTTTAAATGTATTTGAGGTTTACAACTTCTCTTCGTTCTCTTGCTTCGTTTGTCGGCTCGTCCGGCAGGCGTCAGCCTACCGTCGTTCCGCAGGCCGTCTCGGCGGCGGGCTGGAGCAGTACCAGTTTTCCCGTCGGGTCGGTCCCCATGAGTATCATTCCTTTCGATTCGATGCCCTTCAGTTCGCGCGGAGCGAGATTCACCAGCACGAGTACCTGCCGTCCGACAAGCTCCTCGGGCGTATAGTGCTCCGCGATGCCCGATACGATGACGCGCGTGTCGATGCCGGTATCCACCGTCAGTTTGAGGAGTTTTTTCGTCTTGGCGACCTTCTCGGCGGTGACTATCCGTGCGACGCGGATATCCATCTTCTGGAAGTCGTCGAACGTTATCGTCTCCTTCTGCGGTTCCGTCACGGCTGCTGCCGCCGCATTGGCCGCCTTGGCCTCTTCGAGCTTGCGGAGCTGCCGTTCGATGACTTCATCCTCGATTTTCTCAAAGAGCAGTTCGGGCGTGCCTGTACGGTGGCCTGCGGGAATGAGGTCGCTTCTGCCCAAAGCATCCCATCCGAGCGGTTCCGTGGCCAGCATCCGCCACATCTTTTCCGCTGTGAAAGGCATGAAGGGTTCGATGGCGATGGCCGTGTTGGCCGTTATCTGGAGGGCCGTATGGAGTATGGTGGCCACCCGTGCCGGGTCGCTCTTGACGACTTTCCACGGTTCGGTGTCGGCGAGGTATTTGTTGCCGAGACGAGCGAAGTTCATCGCATCTTTCAGCGCCTCGCGGAAACGGTAGTGTTCGATATTGTTTTCGAGCGACTCCCGGATGCGGGGCAGTTCGTCCAGCGTTTCGCGGTCGTAGGCAGTCAGTTCGCCTGAGGCGGGTACGGTGCCGTCGAAATATTTCCCCGTGAGCACGAGGGCGCGGTTCACGAAGTTCCCCAGCACGGCGACGAGCTCGTTGTTGTTGCGGGCCTGGAACTCTTTCCAGGTGAAGTCGTTGTCTTTCGTTTCGGGCGCATTGGCCGTCAGGACGTAACGCAGTACATCCTGCTTGCCGGGCATCTCTTCGAGGTATTCGTTGAGCCAGACCGCCCAGTTGCGCGAGGTGGATATTTTTTCGCCTTCGAGGTTCAGGAACTCGTTGGCCGGGACGTTATCCGGAAGGATGTAACCGCCGTGGGCCTTGAGCATGGCCGGGAAGACGATGCAATGGAAGACGATGTTGTCCTTTCCGATGAAGTGTACCATCTTGGTCTCCTCGTCTTTCCAATATTTTTCCCACTCCGGCGTGAGCTCCTTGGTCGCAGAGATATAGCCTATCGGTGCGTCGAACCATACGTAGAGAACCTTTCCCTCGGCCCCTTCGACCGGTACGGGAATACCCCAGTTGAGGTCGCGGCTCACGGCGCGGGGCTGGAGTCCCCCGTCGAGCCAGCTCTTGCACTGGCCGTAGACGTTGGTCTTCCACTCCTTGTGTCCGTCGAGTATCCAGTGGCGCAGAAACGCCTCGTGTCGGTCGAGCGGCAGGTACCAGTGTTTGGTCTCGCGCAGTACCGGCTGGGAACCCGAAATGGCACTGCGGGGGTTGATGAGGTCGGTGGCGTTGAGCGTGCTGCCGCACTTTTCGCACTGGTCGCCATAGGCTCCTTCGCTGCCGCACTTGGGACAGGTTCCCGTGATGTAGCGGTCGGCGAGGAAGATGCCGGCCTCCTCGTCGTAATACTGCATGGTGGTCTCTTCCGTGAATTCGCCCTTGTTGTAGAGGTCGAGGAAGAAATCCGATGCCGTTTTGGCGTGTACGGGCGAGGTGGTGCGCGAATAGATGTCGAACGAGATGCCGAGACCCTCGAACGACTCCTTGATTATCTTATGGTATTTGTCCACTACGTCCTGTGGGGAGATGCCTTCGCGGCGGGCCTTGATGGTGATGGGAACGCCGTGTTCGTCGGAACCGCACACCCATATCACGTCGCGCCCCCTTTTGCGGAGGTAGCGGACGTAAATGTCCGACGGCACATAAACCCCTGCGAGGTGTCCGATGTGTACGGGGCCGTTCGCATAGGGCAGGGCCGATGTGACCAAATAGCGCTTGTATTCTTTCATTTTGCCTTCCTGAGACATTGTATTGCTACAAAGTTATCGTTTATTTTTGATTAATTCTTACGAAGTGCAAGTTTTTATGGGTCTGCGGCGGAATTCGGGCGGAGTACCGCATTCCCGTCATATATGATTTGCCGGAACCGACGGTACGGTATCCGGCAAATCCGTTGCGGCAGGGCGCCCGGAGTGCAGACGCCTCCGCATCATTTCCTGAACGTGTCGAAACCTTCGCCGTATACGCCCATGACGCTGCCCATCGTGATGAATGCCTTCGAGTCGAGCGCCTTGATTTTGGAGAGCATGTAGGTGGATTCGTTTTTCCTTACCATCACCATGATGACCTTGGTAGGCTTTTTCGTGTACCAGCCGGTACCGTCCAGCAGCGTGACGCCGCGATGGAAGTCGTTCGTGATGAGGTCGGCGATTTCCTTGTAGTGTTCCGACATGACGAATATCTGCGCCGACTGTTTGTTGCCCGCGAGCATCACGTCGGCGGTTACGCTGAATGTGGCCGTCAGTACGTAACCGTATATCACCTGTGCGAGGTTGTGTTCGATGAAGTAGGAGGCACCGATGATGATGCAGTCGGTGACCAGCACGACCCTTCCGTAGCTGATGTTGCGGTATTTGTTGATTATCATGGCGATGATATCCGAACCGCCGGTACTGCCGCCCTGCATGAGCACGAGACTGATGCCGAGGCCGGCCACGCCGCCGCCGAGGAGTGCCGAGAGGAGTTTGTCGTTTGCCAGACCGAGGATGTTGTTCGGGATGACCGCCTGCATGACGCTCATGGCTATCGACATGAGGATGATGGAGTAGATGGTCTTTATCCCGAATTTGGCCCCGATGATGAAGACTGCGGCCGTGATGAGTATCGCATTCACAACGAAATAGCTGATGCCGATGGGTACCCCTCCGTCGATGCCTCCGGTAGCGTAGTACACGAGCATGGCGATACCGGTCGCGCCGCCGCCCATACCGTCGGCAGGCAGGATGATGCTCACCCATGCGAACGAGTAGAGGAGCACGCCGAGCGTGATGATGGTCCACTCTTTTACCGTTTGCCGGACGGAACCTTTGCTGATGTTAAGTTTTTTTGTCATAAACTGTTGCCTCTTTTCTTAAACCTTTTTCGACGCAAAACTAATATAAATTCCGATAGCTTATCCAAAAAACGGGTTTCCGTCCGTTTTTTTAAACCGGCTTCGTATCTTTGTCTGAATAAATTAAGTCTTCGTTCCGTGGATATGTATGCCGACATAGTGGTTCCGGTGGCGCGGGGGCCCTTTACTTTCCGGATAGGGGAGGGGGCCGCCGGGATATGTCCGGGTATGGGCATCGAAGTGAGGCTCGGTGCCCGGAAGCGCTATATGGGTATCGTATGGCGTCTGTACGACCGGCCTCCGGGGTTTGCCACGAAGACGGCCGGGCGGTTGATGGGCGATGCGCCGCTGCTTACTCCGGCACAGATGGAGCTGTGGAAGTGGATGGCGGAGTATTATATGTGTACGCTCGGTGATGTGATGCGGTTCGCCATGCCCGCCGCCCTGAAGCCTGCAGGGCTGACCGAGGAGGAGTTCCGGCGCGTCGAATACCGTCCTGCCACGGTTCGGTATGTGAAGCTGGGGCCTTCGGTGGCGGATGCACAGGCGCTGCATGTCGCTCTGGAAGGATTGCATCGTGCCAAGGCACAGCAGGCCGCGCTACTCGCCTTCTGTGCAGCGTTTCCCGACGGCGGCGTAGGAGGCGGGGAACTGCCCCGTTCGGCTCTCTCGGCGCCGTCCGTCGTCCTGAACAAATTGGAGGAAAAGGGTATCTTTTCTTTTTTCGACCGGGAAGCAGCCGTGGGCGCCGAGATGCCTTTCGATCGGGCGCAGGTGCCTTTGGCTCCCCTTTCTCCGGCTCAGACGGATGCATTGGAGGAGGTGCGGCGCGAATTCGTTTCACAGGATTGCGTTCTGCTGTACGGCGTTACGGGCAGCGGGAAGACGGAACTTTACATGCACCTGATGGCCGATGCACTCGCGCGGGGGAAGAGCGTTCTCTATATGATGCCCGAAATCGCCATGACCTCCCAACTCGTGGCCCGTGTCCGCTCCGTATTCGGCAGCCGGGTGACGCTGTACCACTCCCGGCTCGGCGAACGCCGCCGTGCGGAGATTTACCGGAGGCTGCTGGCCTCCGGGGGAGGGGAGCTCGTGCTGGGGGTCCGTTCGGCTCTTTTCCTGCCTCTGCCGTCGTTCGGGCTGGTTATCGTGGACGAGGAGCACGACCAGAGCTATAAACAGGCCGAACCGGCACCGCGTTACAATGCCCGAGACTGTGCCGTGTGGATGGCCCGGCGGTCGGGGGCGAAGTGTCTGCTGGCAAGTGCCACCCCCTCCATAGAGAGCTACGTGAATGCGACAGGAGGAAAATACGGTTTTGTGACGCTTGCGGAACGTTACGGAGACGGACGCCTGCCTCGTATCGCAGTGTCCGATTCGCTGCGGGCCTTCAAGCGGGGCGAACGTAGGCTCCATTTCGATAAGGCGCTGCTCGACCGGATGGCTGCGACTCTCGGCAGCGGCCGACAGGTCATGCTTTTCCAGAACCGGCGCGGATTTGCTCCGTGGGTGGAGTGTACGCAGTGCGGCTGGGTGGCGCATTGCCCGCGCTGCAGCGTGACGCTCACCTATCATAAGCTGGGCGACCGGATGAAGTGTCATTTGTGCGGTTACTCCTCCGCACTGCCCGCCGCATGTCCCCGGTGCGGGACGCTGGCACCCGGATTGATGGGATTCGGTACGGAGAAGGTGGAGGAGGAGGTCGCGTCGCTCTTTCCGACGGCCCGCATCCTGCGTCTCGACCGGGATACGGCCGCATCGCCTGCGCGTTACGAAAGGATAGTCGCCGATTTTGAACGGGGAGAGGCTGATGTGCTCGTGGGAACGCAGATGGTGACGAAGGGATTCGATTTCCCGAAGCTCGGTTTGGTCGGTATTCTCCATGCCGATAACCTGCTGAACTATCCCGATTTCCGAGCTTCGGAGCGGGCCTACCAGACGATGACGCAGGTGGCCGGGCGGGCGGGGCGCACCGATGCCGGCGGCGAAGTGGTGATACAGACCATGCAGCCCGACCATCCGGTGGTACGGCAGGTGCAGTCGTTCGACTATGAAGGCATGGTTCGGTCGCAGTTGGTCGAGCGGAGTGCGTTCGGGTATCCTCCTTACGGAAAACTGGTGGTGGTGAATCTGCGTCACCGCGACGAACGGCTGCTCGGAGCGGCTGCGGCGTGGGTTGCCGCACGGATGCGGACCCTCTTCGGGGAGCGGGTTTACGGGCCCCATCCGCCCGTGGTGGATAAGATAGGCGGCGAGAATTATCTCGAAATATTGTTGAAGATAGAGAACGGCCGTTCTCCGGCGCGTGCCAAGGAGTTGCTGGCGGAGATTCTGAAGGAGGCGGCCGGTCACGGGGAGTACAGGCGCGTTTTCATCTTCTGCGATGTGGACCCCCAATAGCTGCCCTCCGGAGTGTCGGCGGTGTCCGTGTCCGGTTTGGGACGGACCTTGCGGAGGCATTTCGTCCGGAACGGTATATCCGCGCATGCGGAAAGAGAGATATGCAAAGGGACGGGAACGCCTGTTCCCGCCTGAGGTAAAGCGTTTTTGATGAGATGAGCTCGATTTGGAAAGACCTGCGCGACCTTTTTTGGCCGCCGCTGTGTCCCGTCTGCGGAGAGAGGATGCCCGACGGGGCGCGGACGGTATGTACCGCCTGCCGCATGGATGCACCGTTGACCGGATTCTGGACGCAGGTGGACAATCCCGTGGTACGGAAGTTCTGGGGACTCGTTCCGGTAGTGAATGCGTCGGCCTTTCTCTTTTTCGTGCGCGGCAACGGTTACCGAGACCTCATTCACGGTTTTAAATATTACGGACGCTGGCGGCAGGCCCTTGAAATGGGAGCGTGGTACGGCGGCGAACTTGCTGCCGGAGGGCTCTATGCCGGAGTGGATGTCGTCGTTCCCGTCCCCCTGCACCTGCGCAAGCGCCTCCGCCGCGGTTACAATCAGGCTGAATACATCGCCCGCGGCATTGCGGAGAGTCTCGGCGTGCCGGTGGATGTCCACAGCGTGCGCCGCCACCGGCACAATCCGAGCCAGGCGCTCAAAGAGCATCGGCAGCGGTGGGAGAATGTACGGGGTATCTTTTCCGTGCGCCGGCCCGGGCGTCTGTGCGGCAAACATATCCTCCTCGTGGACGACGTGCTGACTACGGGAGCGACGGTAACCTCTTGTGCCGAAGCTATCCTGGCCGCCGTACCAGACGTTCGCATCAGTATCGCCGTCCTTGCCGTCTCCCGCCACAACCTCGAAGTGGCTTGACGGATAAAAGATGGTTTGCTGCTATCCGCAATGACAGCGGAAGGATGATGGTACGGCGAAACATGGCCGGCAGGGACCGTTGATAACGAGGGTGTAATTTAAGTCCATAATAGGGACGGGAGGCATCCAGTCGCTTTTCTTTGCGTTGGTTTTACAGGTGATGATTCACCGGCAGACAACAGGAGTTTGACTATTATAAATGGGTATTGTGGCTTAATTTTAGTGGCAGGGAGAAAAAAACGGGAAAATCGAAAAAAAGTTCTCTGAAAATTTGGAGGCAAGGAAAAAGTGCGTACATTTGCACCCGCAAACGAGATAAGACGCCGGTGCGGCGAAAAATCTTAAGGTTCTCAAAAATAAATTTGGAAGTTAAGAAAATACCTCTTATCTTTGTGCTCCGATTCGCCTGATGAAGTTTTTTGAAAGGCGATTTTTTTAGCGCCCTCGCTGAAGGGTGTGCAACGGAACGGTTCTTTGATTTATTGGTTTGATTGAGAGAAAAAGAATGCAGAAAAGCAAAGTTCAATTCCTTTAAAAGGATTCAGTAGTCAGGACTCTAAACAATTTATAATTCATTACAATGGAGAGTTTGATCCTGGCTCAGGATGAACGCTAGCGGCAGGCCTAACACATGCAAGTCGAGGGGCAGCACGTTAAAGAGTTTACTCTTTATGGTGGCGACCGGCGGACGGGTGCGTAACGCGTATGCAACCTGCCTGACACAGGGGGATAATCCGAAGAAATTTGGTCTAATACCCCATAATACCGATATAGGCATCTATGTTGGTTGAAAGCTTTGGTGGTGTCAGATGGGCATGCGTTGTATTAGCTAGTTGGTGAGGTAACGGCTCACCAAGGCGACGATACATAGGGGGACTGAGAGGTTAACCCCCCACACTGGTACTGAGACACGGACCAGACTCCTACGGGAGGCAGCAGTGAGGAATATTGGTCAATGGGCGGAAGCCTGAACCAGCCATGCCGCGTGCAGGAAGACGGCTCTATGAGTTGTAAACTGCTTTTGTACTAGGGTAATTTGCGGTACGTGTACCGTATTGAAAGTATAGTACGAATAAGGATCGGCTAACTCCGTGCCAGCAGCCGCGGTAATACGGAGGATCCAAGCGTTATCCGGATTTATTGGGTTTAAAGGGTGCGTAGGCGGCAGATTAAGTTAGAGGTGAAATTCCGAGGCTCAACCTTGGCACTGCCTCTGATACTGGTTTGCTAGCGAGTAGATGCTGTAGGCGGAATGTGTGGTGTAGCGGTGAAATGCATAGAGATCACACAGAACACCGATTGCGAAGGCAGCTTACAAATCTATATCGGACGCTGAGGCACGAAAGCGTGGGGAGCAAACAGGATTAGATACCCTGGTAGTCCACGCAGTAAACGATGATAACTCGTTGTCGGCGATATACAGTCGGTGACCAAGCGAAAGCGATAAGTTATCCACCTGGGGAGTACGTTCGCAAGAATGAAACTCAAAGGAATTGACGGGGGCCCGCACAAGCGGAGGAACATGTGGTTTAATTCGATGATACGCGAGGAACCTTACCCGGGCTTGAAAGTTAGTGACGGATGCCGAAAGGTGTCTTCCCTTCGGGGCACGAAACTAGGTGCTGCATGGTTGTCGTCAGCTCGTGCCGTGAGGTGTCGGGTTAAGTCCCATAACGAGCGCAACCCCTATCGTTAGTTACCAGCACGTGAAGGTGGGGACTCTAACGAGACTGCCGGTGTAAGCCGAGAGGAGGGTGGGGATGACGTCAAATCAGCACGGCCCTTACGTCCGGGGCGACACACGTGTTACAATGGTCGGTACAGAGGGCAGCTACCTGGTGACAGGATGCGAATCTCGAAAGCCGGTCTCAGTTCGGATTGGAGGCTGAAACTCGCCTCCATGAAGTTGGATTCGCTAGTAATCGCGCATCAGCCATGGCGCGGTGAATACGTTCCCGGGCCTTGTACACACCGCCCGTCAAGCCATGGGAGTCGGGGGTGCCTGAAGTACGTTACCGCGAGGAGCGTCCTAGGGCAAAACTGATGACTGGGGCTAAGTCGTAACAAGGTAGCCGTACCGGAAGGTGCGGCTGGAACACCTCCTTTCTGGAGAGTGCTTCTACTGAAGAACTTTGCACTGCTCTTTTTCTCTCGACATACCAATTATTTTTATAGAAAGGTTGATCCGTTTGCCGGACGGCCGCAGGAAGCCATAACAAATATGGTTCCTTACAGACCCGTAGCTCAGTTGGTTAGAGCACTACACTGATAATGTAGGGGTCAGCGGTTCAAATCCGCTCGGGTCTACTTGGAAGTTCTTAAAAAGAAAGTTCACAGGATTACCGGATAGGTTTCGGGGATTTGAAGAACGAAATTTGCCGGGGAATTAGCTCAGTTGGCTAGAGCACCTGCTTTGCAAGCAGGGGGTCAAGGGTTCGACTCCCTTATTCTCCACACTCCGGCGCCTTTTTAAAAGGCAAAGGAACAGAGTTCATTGACATGATTAAGGGATGAGAAAGAGGGTATGTACCGAGCAAAAGGCGGTGCATACTGGAAGAAAGTAATTAAGGGCGAATGGGGGATGCCTAGGCTCTTGGAGGCGAAGAAGGACGTGGTAAGCTGCGAAAAGCTGCGGGGATTTGCAAACGAGACTTGATCCGCAGATATCCGAATGGGACAACCCGGCTGGCAGGAGGCCAGTCACACCGTAAGGTGGGCTAACCCTCTGAACTGAAACATCTAAGTAGGAGGAGGAGAAGAAAGAAACATCGATTTCCTGAGTAGCGGCGAGCGAAAGGGAAGAAGCCTAAACCGACGTTGTTACGGCAATGTCGGGGTTGTAGGACTGCGGGATTCGATACTGAGAGAACCGGAACGGTTTTGGAAAAGCCGGCCGAAGAGCATGAAAGCTGCGTACGGGTAATCGAGGTAAAGAAGGCAGTATCCTGAGTAGGGCGGGACACGAGGAATCCTGTCTGAATCTGCCGGGACCACCCGGTAAGGCTAAATACTACCAAGAGACCGATAGTGAACCAGTACTGTGAAGGAAAGGTGAAAAGTACCCCGAACAGGGGAGTGAAATAGAACCTGAAACCGTTCGCCTACAATCGGTCGGAGCCACTTCGTGTGGTGACGTCGTGCCTTTTGCATAATGAGCCTACGAGTTACTGATCACTAGCGAGGTTAAGTGGCAGGAGTCACGGAGCCGAAGCGAAAGCGAGTCTGAATAGGGCGTATAGTTAGTGGTCGTAGACGCGAAACCTTGCGATCTACCCTTGGCCAAGATGAAGTTCGGGTAACACCGAATGGAGGTCTGCACCGATAAGCGTTGAAAAGCTTCCGGATGAGCTGAGGGTAGGGGTGAAAGGCTAATCAAGCTGGGAAATAGCTCGTACTCCCCGAAATGCTTTTAGGAGCAGCGTTTTAATAGTCTACTGGAGGTAGAGCTACTGATTGGATGCGGGGGCTTCACCGCCTACCAAATCCTGACAAACTCCGAATGCCAGTAGAATGATTTAGAGCAGTGAGCGGCTGGGTGCTAATGTCCGGCCACGAGAGAGGAACAACTCAGACCAGCAGCTAAGGCCCCGAAGAGTATACTAAGTTGAACTAACGATGTGCGACTGCAGCGACAGCTAGGATGTTAGCTTGGAAGCAGCTATTCATTTAAAGAGTGCGTAACAGCTCACTAGTCGAGCGGTTGTGCGTGGATAATAAACGGGCATCAAGTATACCGCCGAAGCTCTGGGATCTACGGATCGGTAGGGGAGCATTCCATTCGCGTCGAAGTTGTAGCGTGAGCTATGGTGGAGCGTATGGAAAAGCAAATGTAGGCATAAGTAACGATAAGGCGGGCGAGAAACCCGCCCACCGCAAGACCAAGGTTTCCTGATCAACGTTAATCGGATCAGGGTTAGTCGGGACCTAAGGATAAGCCGAAAGGTGATTTCGATGGACAATCGGTTAATATTCCGATACTGATATGGACTGCGACGGAGAGACGAAGGGGCGTAAGCCACGCCAACTGACGGAATAGTTGGTTAAAGGATGTAGGTAAATCGGGAGGTTAAGAGCTTTCTGATGCTGAAATCCGACAGTACCGCAAGCCTACGGGTGAGCGGATAGTTGGCCCAAGCGGACTTCCGAGAAAAACTTCTAAGCTTCAGGTTCATATCACCCGTACCGTAAACCGACACAGGTGGTCGAGGAGAGTATCCTAAGGTGCTCGAGTGATTCACGGTTAAGGAACTAGGCAAATTAACCCCGTAACTTCGGAATAAGGGGTCCCATCGCAAGATGGGCGCAGCGAAGAGGTCCAGGCGACTGTTTAGCAAAAACACAGGGCTCTGCAAATTCGAAAGAAGACGTATAGGGCCTGACACCTGCCCGGTGCTGGAAGGTTAAGAGGGGATGTCATCGCAAGAGAAGCATTGAATCGAAGCCCCAGTAAACGGCGGCCGTAACTATAACGGTCCTAAGGTAGCGAAATTCCTTGTCGGGTAAGTTCCGACCTGCACGAATGGTGTAACGATCTGGACACTGTCTCAACCGTGAGCTCGGTGAAATTGTAGTCCCGGTGAAGATGCCGGGTACCCGCAACGGGACGAAAAGACCCCGTGAACCTTTACTGCAGCTTAACGCTGAATTTGGGTATACGATGTGTAGGATAGGCAGGAGACAATGAAGCGGGTACGCCAGTATTCGTGGAGTCAACGTTGAAATACTGCCCTTTGTGTATTTGAGTTCTAACCCTGCGAAGGGGACACCGTTTGGTGGGTAGTTTGACTGGGGTGGTCGCCTCCAAAAGCGTAACGGAGGCTTCCCAAGGTACCCTCAGCACGAATGGTAACCGTGCGTAGAGTGCAATGGCACAAGGGTGCTTGACTGTGAGACCAACAAGTCGACCAGGTGCGAAAGCAGGGCATAGTGATCCGGTGGTTCTGTGTGGACTGGCCATCGCTCAAAGGATAAAAGGTACTCCGGGGATAACAGGCTGATCGCCGCCAAGAGCTCATATCGACGCGGCGGTTTGGCACCTCGATGTCGGCTCGTCACATCCTGGGGCTGGAGAAGGTCCCAAGGGTTCGGCTGTTCGCCGATTAAAGTGGCACGCGAGCTGGGTTCAGAACGTCGTGAGACAGTTCGGTCTCTATCTGTTGTGGGCGCAGGAAATTTGAGGGGTCCTGACTTTAGTACGAGAGGACCGAGTTGGACGAACCTCTGGTGTACCGGTTATGCCGCCAGGTGTACCGCCGGGTAACCACGTTCGGACAGGATAAGCGCTGAAAGCATCTAAGCGCGAAGCCTACCCCAAGATAAGATTTCCCTAGAGGGTCGTAGGAGACTACTACGTTGATAGGCCGCAGGTGTAAAGGCAGCAATGTCAAAGCCGAGCGGTACTAATTACCCGAACGACTTTCTGCACAAGACTTTTTCTCATCCTTTAAGTCAATGGATTCCAAAGACGATGTACCGTAGTTTGTCGCAGGTTCGGTTCGGAACGACAGTAGGATGAAGGTACATACGAGATTTAGGTGGTAATAGCAGTGGGGTCCCACCTCTTCCCATTCCGAACAGAGAAGTTAAGCCCATTCACGCCGATGGTACTGCATTTAGTTGTGGGAGAGTAGGTAGCCGCCTCTTCAAGCGCCGATTCACAATCGGCGCTTTTTTTGTGTTTTGCCCTTTGGTAGCGGATAGCGGTTTCAACGGCGCTTTTTTGTGTCTATTCTTTCTCTGCCGTAGGACTTTTCTTTTCTCGGTCGGCCATTCGGAATGCCCCCCTGACAGGAGCGCACTTTTCTTTAGGGAATTGGTGTTGGTTCGGAGGTTTGATTGCCGATGCAGCTCTCGAAGGTTCGATTCCGAACCGAGAAGATAAGTCTATACGCTTCGCATCGGAGACGTGGCGCGGGAGGCGTAGTTCCGGCAGCGACAGTGTCCGGAGTGTGAATTGAAGAATTTTGGGCTGCGTTCCACGCACTGTTTCGTCCGTGCGGCCGGGGTGCAGGTTGTCGTTGGGAATGTGTGAAAAGAGGTGGAAACAATCGGCGTTCCCTTGTGGAATGCGCTTTGAAGTATCTGTTAAGCCATCCGTTTCTCCGTATGAAGAGTGATTGGCTTTTTTCACGAAAAAAATCGAGTAAAAAATAGGATGGATGGCAATATATAATTATATTTGCAAGTAGTAAAACGGAATGAAAAGATTGCGGCGTTTTAAATAGTTAAAAAAATAACGCACAATATTTCGAGATAGAGATAAAGAAATATTTTTATTTTTGCGAATTCTGTTTTATATTTGCATCAGAGGTATTATACGTTTTTTAGCGGGAATACCGTTTGTATGATGGAGCAAACGGTGCGGCAGGATTGTCGGAAAGGCGGCCGCGACTGTATGCTCGGAAGTCCGGATAGACGGTAGGCGAGTTACCGACCGGAGGTGCCGGAGAGTGGAAAAACGGAAAGACAGGAGAATCAGGATAAAGTGATAAGAGCTTAAAGCAGCCCGGCTTACAGGGCAAACAGTAGTAATTGGTTTATATAATAGAAGATTGGTTAAAAGTTGTGGAAGAACGGCTTATCCGGGAGGATGCGGCCGTTCTTTTTTTGTGTGGAGGCCGGCAGTCTTTCGGGACGGTGACGACGAAGCACTCCCCGCCAGCGTTGCGCTGACAGGAGCTACCGGTGTCGGAGAAGTGGATATATAGTCAAAACGACGGGTCTGTGTGTATTTTTCTTCAACAAATATTGTTGCATATGTTATTTTATTATGCTATATTTGTTCTTAACAAGACTGCCATTAATTTCTAACGCATATTTATTCTATGAAAAAAATTTTGACTGTATTGGCCCTTGCGGCCGCCGTGCTGGGCGTGTCGTGCGATAGGCCGGAGGAGCCTCAGGTGAAACCGACGCTGACCGTTTCTCCCTCGGAACTTGCATTCGCAGCTTCCGGCAATTCCAGCAAAACCGTTACCGTAACCGCCGAAAATGTCGGGTGGGAGATTACCATGTCCGACGAATCCAAGGCGTGGATTACCGTGACGGAAAATTCCGACGGCAAGACGCTGACGGTCTCCGTTTCGGACAATGAGGCCGAGACGGCCCGCAACGGTTCGTTTACCCTCACGCCCGACAATGTTAAGGTAGACCCGAAGCGTGTCACTGTTTCGCAGGAAGGTGCCGAAGTGGGTGACCTCTCCTTCTCGCTTGACCCCACTGCTCTTACGTTCGACGGGGAGGGTGCTCCTGCGCAGGAGGTCGTCGTTGCCGTGAGCGATGCGAAGCTGACATGGACGGCGGCTCCGGAAGAGGCCGCCAAGGATTGGATTACGGTGACTGCCTCCGGTGACAAGATTTCCGTTTCGGTGGCCGACAATCCCGATACGACGGAACGGTCGGGGAACGTGATAGTTACTCCCGATACGAAGAGCGTGAACCCGAAAGCGGTTCGGGTGACGCAGAAGGGCAAGGTGCTTCCTCCGTCGCTCAGTACCAGCGTGGAGTCCGGCAAACTTGAATTCGACTACTCCGTTGTCGTAGGTACGACGGTCTATGTGACCGCCGTGGATGTGAACTGGGATGCCAAGGTTTCCGATACCCCCGATGTCGTGGGGAATCCGGTGGAGTGGCTGAAGGTCTCCAGCATCACCAAAGAGAATGTCGATACCCCCTATTTCAGTGTCCGTCCCGAAACGAATACCACGACCGAGGCGCGTAGCGCGTACGTAGTGGTTACGTCCGACAATCCGGAGGTACCCAATGTAACCATCGAGGTGGTACAGGCCGGAGGCAAGGAGTTCCTGACCAACCTGACGGCTCCCGTGGAGATAACCGATATGGGGACGGGCGTGGTGAACGACGTCTTTTTCTCTCCGAACCAGAAATGGCAGGACAGGCCGGTGGCCACGTGGTCTCTTACGCTGTTGGCACCGGGCGTCGAGCGTAGCAAGGATTGGCAGGGATTTTGGCACTACAACGGTATTGGCACGAGGTTGTTTATTGAGATTTATTCGGAGAGAATCGTGTACAACGACGATGGGGAGTACTATCTGCCCGAAGGCGATTACACGGTGGCGGCCGATGAGATGGATGAGAATGACCGGCCTGTTCTCGTGCCGTTTACCGTAAAGCCCGGCGAGGAGACCAACGGCAACATGTCGATAGTGGCCGGCAGTTGGTATTTGGAGGTTCTCGGCGAGGAGGATGTGTACGGCGGCATGGCTCCCATATCGTCCGGGACCCTGCACGTGGCCCGCAGCGGTGAGGAGTACACCCTGACGATGGACTTCAAGGACGACGCCGGCTTCTCCATTACGGGAACTTGCGTGACCAAACTCGATAACATGAGCGTGAATTTCTGGGAGCGTCCCGACCCGAGCGAACCGGAAGAACCGGAAGACCCGGACGAGGGCGGAGAACTGCCGCCTTTCGGCCCGCCTACCGAGTGACGGCCCGTATGGGATAGACAGCTCTATTTATATCGGCAGCACCCCCGCACCATATCTGTGCGGGGGTGCTTTTTTCCGGAAAGCCGGTCGGTGTGCCCTCTTTTCCGACGGGATGTTCCTGTCTGCGTTTATGGAAATTTTGTGGAGAGATGGGGAATTTTTATCGGTATTTCTGACATCGGATATATATTATTGGTTGCTGTTTTAAAAAATACTATATTTGTCAATGTTGTAATAAGCGTAACCGAGAACCTTTAACTATTGTAGCAAATGAAAAAAATTTATTCTCTGTGGATGATGCTCCTTCCGCTTGCCGTTGCAGCGGTCTCCTGCGGAAAGGAGCCTGTGGATACGGCTGCATCGCTTTCGGTGCAGCCCACGTTGTTGGAGTTCGCCGCAACGGGCAATGGCAGCCAAAGCGTCGCCGTCACGGCAACGAATACCGAGTGGACGCACGAAGTGTCGGGGGCGGCGCAGGAGTGGCTCTCCGCCTCGCTGGGCGAGGACGGGAAATCGCTGCTCATCTCCGTGACCGATAACCCGACGGCCGAGAAACGTTCCGGTACGGTATCCGTCAAGGCGGTGGACCATATCGAAATCAAACCCATCGGCATCACCGTGCAGCAGGAGGCCGGTGAAGGAGTGCAGCCGGGCGGTTCCATCACGGTCAGTCCCGAATCCCTCACCTTTGCGGGAGAGGGTGCGGAGGCGCAGCGTGTCGCCGTTACGGTCAGCAATCCGGAACTGACATGGACGGCAGCTCCGGAAGATGCCGCCAAGGAGTGGATTACGGTGACTGCCGACGGCGACGGAATTTCCGTATCGGTGAGCGATAATCCGGAAACCGACCAGCGTTCGGGGAACATCATCATTACCCCCGGTCTGGACGATGTAAGACCGCGGGCCGTGCGTGTGGTGCAGGAGGGGAAGATACTGCCTCCCTCGCTCGATGCCGACCCGAAGGAGGTCCCTGTTTTTGCGTATGACGGCAGTGTCGAACGGATTATCACGGTAACGGCCGTGAACTGCGATTGGGCCGTTCGCGTGGATTATACCGAAGGCGATGCGGGCGGTTGGGTAAAGGCGCAGACGATAAAGACAGAGGCTCATTCGGCCCTCAGCATATCGGTCGGCAGGAACGAGACGCTCGAAGCGCGTTCGGCTTCGGTGACCGTCTATGCCCTGGGAGTGGAGAATATTCCGGATATCGTCATTCCTGTCAGCCAGGAGGCGGGCAAGGAGTTCTTCTCTACGCTGACCGGCCCGGTGGCGATATCCGATATGGAATCGCTGGGGGCGCTTCAGTACCATATCTCTCCGAGTCAGACGTGGGATACCACGAATCCCGGTACCTATTGGATAATGGACATGTGGAGCAGCGGCGTTTCTCAGGAGAGCGATCTGTTTGGCAACAAATCGTTCCTCGGCAGCGGTACGCGCATCTATCTGAAGCTCTTTTCGGAGAATATTCCTTTCAATGACGACCAGGAGTTTACCCTGCCTGCCGGCGAGTATCGTGTGAAACAGTATGATGTCATCATCAATAAGGCGGACATAGTGCCCTATACCGTCGAAGCCGGAAGGAAAACGAAAAATTTGACCTATCCGACCGGCAGTTGGTACATGAAAGTGGATGACGGCGGATTTGCGGAGGCCGGCCCGCTGACGGGAGGCAGCATGACCGTGGCGGTGGACGGTCCCGATACCTATACATTCACGTTCGATTTTGTGGACGACCGAGGCAATGCGATAACCGGTACAGCCAAAGGTACCGTAACCAAGGCGAGCTGTAACTTCTTCCCGGAAGAGCCGGGAGAGGACGTGGAGCCCGACCCTGACCCCGACCCTGACCCCGACCCCGGTTTCGGGCAGTAACGGTTGCCGGACCATCCGCCGGACGGCCGGAAACGGACAGCCTTGCGACATGCAGTCGCAGGGCTGTCTCCGTTTTTCCGGAGGCGCTTTTTCGCCCTGCGGTATCCGGGAGAAAAAAATATCGCCTGCAAGTTGCGATAAACATTCGGAATGTGTATATTTACCAAACGGTATGCACCGACAACACACAACCTTTAACTAAATTCTATTATGAGAAAATTCTTATTTTTTGCAGCATTCGCTGCCATGTTCCTCGTTGCATGTAAAGGAACGGAAACACCGCAGGAACAGCCTTCCTTAAAAGTAAATCCTTTGGCTCTGGAATTTGCCGCGAGCGGCAATGCGAGTCAAACTCTCACCGTGGAAGCCGTCGCCGTGGAGTGGACGCACGAGGTGTCCGGCGCTGCGAAGGAGTGGCTGACCGTTTCCAAGACCGATGCGGAAACGCTTACCGTGACCGTGAGCGACAACGAGACTGCCGAAAAGAGGAGCGGTACCGTCACCGTTTCGGCTACAGACCATCCGGAAATGAAGCCGATAGGCGTCACGGTTTCGCAGGAGGCCGGCGAGGTGACGGAGTATTCGATTTCGGTGAATCCCGTATCGCTCGAATTCGAGGCCGACAGCACCGAACCGCAGGAGGTTACGGTGACTGCCGTGGGTGAGGGGCTGACGTGGACGGCCGCCGCCGAGCAGGGGGCCTCGTGGCTTCATGTCGAGGCATCGGGCGATAAAATCTCCGTGACGGTGGATGCCTACGAGGATACGGAACTCCAGCGTGCCGCGAACATTATCGTCACTCCCGACCGGGAGGGTGTTGCGGCCAAGAGCGTAAGGGTGACCCAGCAGCCTGCCGAAGAGGTGCCTTCGCTGACGGTCTCTCCTACCGATGCCATGGAGTTCGCCTACAACGAGACCGCCAGCAGGGTGCTGCGGGTGACAGCGGTGGCATGTACCTGGGTTGCCGAGGCGAAAGATGCTGAGGGCAATCCGGCCGAATGGATAGAACTGAGCGTCTCCAGGCTGCCCGAGGAGCTTTCGGGTAACGTCGTTGTGAGGGTACAGCCCAACTCCAGTCTGGAGGCGCGTTCGGGCGAGGTGGTCATCCGTACCAATACGGAGGGCATCGAGCCCATTACGATAGCCGTAACCCAGGGCCCCGGCAAAGAGTTCCTCTCCAGCCTGACCGACCACGTGACGCTGGAGGATATGAATCCGGCCGGCGGTTTCTACTATTATCTCTCGCCGGCTCAGAAATGGGACACCTCCACTCAGGCATCCAGTTGGCAATGCGAGCTGTGGGGTGCCGGGCTCACGCGTACGTTGGACGGCGGCACGTACGTCTATTCCGGAACGGGCGACGTACTCAAACTCGCTTTTTATACCTCCCGCATCAATTACAACGACGACGAACTCTTTTATATTCCGGACGGCGTGTATGATGTGCAGTGGTACGACTACTTTCCCAGCAAGGAGCAGTGGGTGCCTTTCACCGTCGTACAGGGAAGAGAGACGAATAACCTGACCATCCGTATCTCGCATTCGTGGTACGTACATATCGAAGACGGGGAGATTACCGAGTCGGCCCCGATTTGGGAGGGTACCATGAATGTTGCCCTCGGCGCGGACGACACCTATACGATAGAGATGAACTTCAAGGACGATGCGGGATGGGATATCACCGGAACTGTCGTGTCCAAGGTCACCGAATCGAAGATCAATTTCTGGGAGAATCCGGCTCCGGAACCTGAAGAACCCGAGGAACCGGAAGACCCGGAAGACCCGGACCCCGGTTTCGGACAGTAATTTTACCCTGCGGCCCGGCCGGCGGTTGTTGCGTCCGGGGCGTGAGACAGCAGCGGTGCGTATCGTCGGGCATCCCCTTGCGGGATGCCTGTTTTTATGTCGGAACGGAGCGGCCTCCGGGCGTATGCCCGGTTCATGTCCGGTCGTTCGCCGTTCGGTGCCGGACATGCTTTCGGGTATTGCCGGATTCGTTCGCGGCCGTTTCGGACGCGCCGCCGGGATGGCTGTCGGCTGTGCCGGGTATCGTGACTGCCGGAAATCCGGCCGGCGGCCTCTTTTCGGCGGCGGCCGGTGGATTGGGGGCGGAACGCTTTTTTCAGACGCTTTCCGGCCGATGTGTGAAATCTACGCAGTCCGTGCTCTTTTCGGCCCGTCGGACGCCTGGTTCTGTAAGAAAATGGGGCTGCCGATTGCAAGAGTTTGTAAAATAATATATTTTTGTATCGAAGATATACGTTATATAGTGACGTATTTTAAACCCTTAATTGCAAACCTTATGAAAAAAATCGTTTCATTGGTTGCCGCGGCGTGCGCATTGGCGTTCGTGGCGTGCGACAAACCGACAGAGAGCGAACCGACACTGACGGTCGGTTCGACATCCCTGACGTTCGAAGCGGTCGGCAGTCCCGCACAGAACGTTGGGGTGACCTCCAATGTCGAGTGGAAATGTACCGTGGCGGAATCGGCGGCGGCATGGCTTACGGCCGTGAAGACGGATTCGGGCGACGGCATCACCGTCTCCGTGACAGACAACGGCCCCGAGCAGCGTGTGGGCAAGATAACCGTCGAGGCCGTTTCGGCGAAGGTCAAGGCGAAGGAGATAACCGTGACGCAGAAGGCCGGCGAGGCCGTGGCAGTGGAGTTCACCCTGACGCCCGACAAACTGGAATTCGTGGGTGAGAGCGCTCCCGCACAGGAGGTGACCGTCGTTCTGGACGGCGAAGGAATGACCTGGAAGGCAGCACCCGAGGCGGACGGTACCTGGGCTCATGTGGAGGCCGGCGACGGCAAGTTTACCGTGACGGTGGACGACAACCCCTCCACTTCGCCGCGTGCTACCCGCATCGTGGTGACGCCGAGCGACGAATCGGTGGCCGCCAAGAGTGTGACCGTAACCCAGAACGGCAAGGAAATCAAGCCTTCGCTGAGCGTTACGATGGACCCGCTGGAGTGTTCGTTCCGCTATAACGATATCAGCGTGTACCGGTGCAACGTAGAGGCCGTACTGACCGACTGGACGGCCGGAACGTCGGACGGAGCCGGCAATCTGGTGCCGTGGATTAACCTCACCGTAGTCAATAACGACGACGAGGCTTATATCGGCATCGGGGTAGATGCGAACGACGAACCGGGTGCCCCGGAGCGTACGGGGTATGTGGTCATCACGCCGACGGCCGAGGAACTCGAACCGATTACCATCACGGTGAAACAGGGCGGTCCGACCCTCTCGACGCTGACCGGGCCGGTCGAGATTACGGATATGACGAATGTGATTTGCAACGTGGATTTCTTCCCGAATACTCCCGAGGCAGACGGCGGAGATACCCGTCTTTCCGCGACGTGGGATATGTATATCTGGGGGACGGGACTCGAATACGACACTTCGGGATGGCCCTATGTGTACCGGGGAAGCGGCAACAGACTCAAGCTCTCCGTTTACTCGACGAAGATACCGCACAACGACGATAACGAATATTATCTGCCCGACGGCGAATATACGGTTGTAAGGAACAGCGACAACCAGCCGAATACCATTACGTACGGTCAGGACAATCTCGGTGTCGTAGACCCGATTTTCCCGATGGGAAGCTGGTATTTCGATACGCAGAACGATGCGGCGGTCGCACAGGCTCCGCTGGCAGGCGGCAAGATGACGGTACAGCGGAACGGTGAGGTGTACACGCTGACTTTCGACTTCACGGATGATGCCGGAAACGCCATCACGGGTACCTGCACCGCAACGTTCAATATGACCGTTACCTATAATCCGCCCGAACCTCCTCTGGGAGGCGGCGGTGAGGATGACGGCGGTGTGGTATAGCGCCGCTCCGCTCTTTGCCCGCCGCGGTGCGCGTCGTGCGTACCCGGCCGGAAAGGAACGCCGGATTTTCAGGGGAGAGGCTCTGCGAGCTTTTCCCCTGATTTTTCTGCGGCCGCCGGTCCTGTCCGATTGCGGCGGTTTGTCCCGGAAGGGGCGGGCCGCGGTGCGTTGCGGTTCCCGGCAGACACCCGTTCCGGCGGCCTTGCCGGTGGAATCCGTACCGGTTACCGTATCGGCTGGAACGATATTTTGTGGGATTCGTCGTATCGGATGATAGCGTATAGCCAAAAAATTATATATTTGCAGGCAGTAACGGTCGTCTGCATCCGTACGGAAGCGGCGCAGGAAGCTATTCTGCGGCCTGCGTCATACTAAACCGGCTTTCGGCCGCGTTAGTATTGTGAAGGCCGCCGTACCGTTTAAGGTCTTGCCGGACTGTGTTTTAAAGAAAAAAAGCGGGAGGAACGGCGGGAACGGGGATTCGCAGCCGCCGGAAATTAATGCGGTGCAGCGAATGATTTGCACCGACAAAATTGGGATTTTAAAAAAATGTAAATATATTTGTAATGTGAAGGAGGAGCCGGACAGCGTCGGGGTTCTCCGTGTTGCGGAACAAGTGAATTGAATTAACCCTTTTATAAACGGAAATACATGAAGTGTTTTTCCTAAAACAACTAAATATTCAAAGACAGATGAAAAAACTATTGATTCAACCGTGTGTTTTGATGGTCGCTTCCCTGGGTCTGCTGCTTACCGCGTGTGGCGGTGACGAGAAAGCAGGAGGCGTAACAGTTATCGGCGAACCGACCGTGTCTATCGAATTCGTAGGTACTCCGGGCGTTTCCGACGTAACCGTTAAGTTCGTGCCTACCGAAGAGACTGCCAAGTTCAACTACGCTATCGGCTCGGAGCAGGACCGCGAGAACTTCGAGAACGGTGACATCGTAGGTATGCAGACCGAAACGAGCAACCAGGAGATTACTCACACCTGGAAAGACCTGGAGGCCGGCGAATATTATGTCGTATATGCGATGGCTTATGACGAAGACGGCGCAGCCGGTCCCGTGAGCGCTCACGGTTTCAAGACGGCTTCTTCCGATTTCGTTGTGGAAACCTACTATATAGGCGATAACAGCGCAGCGTTCCGTATCACCAATACGAACGACTACTACACCTACAAGTATGCGCTCGGTACAGCAGCCGACAAGGAGGCTTTCCTGAACGACGAACTGGCAAGCATCAAGACGCAGTCGGAGGTATTCGACTGGGCCGAGAACTATTTCGACCTTGAGCCCGCTACCGAGTATGTATTCTACTGCGTCGGTCAGGACCGCAGCGGCCGCGATACCCAGCTCTTCGAAATTCCGTTCACCACCTATGCAGAGGGCAGCGACGAGATACCGAACTTCGTATGTACGGAGGGTGCCAAGGACTTCTACATGCAGAACTATACCGTAACTCCCAACGCGCTCTGCAAGCAGCTCGTTCTTTATCAGCAGACCGAAGGCGCTGCGGACGGAACGATGTTCGGCGTGAACAACTGGAAGGGTCTGACGCTCGACATGTTCGATGCTTGGAAGGACATCAACATCGGTGCCGTAGTGGCCGGGACGTATATCACGTCCGCTACCAATGAGGTGCTGGAGGCAGCAGCCACTACTACCGACCTCGAACTCGAGAATCCGCTGGATGTTTATGTAATAGCTTACGACGAAATGTACAAGCCGTTCCTCGTGAAGAAGTACGCCAACTCCACGCCGGCATTCAACGCGAATGCAGCGCTGCCCGATGCAAGCGACTTCACCATCACGGTGACCGACGTGACGATGGAAGGCTTTAACATCGCTATCAACTACACTTCGGATAACACGAGGGCTTACTTCTACGATATCATCAGCGGCGACTATTGGGACAACCAGATAGAGCATGATATGGCTGCCCTGAAGAACGAGATGATTACGAACTATCTGAGCCTCGGATGGTGCTATAATAGGAAATCGATTGAGAACAACTATGTAATCGACCCGTCGATTCCCGATTTCGTAGCGGGTGCCAAGTTCTACATCGGTGTGCTGGCCATGAACGAGAACGGCCCGATAGAGGGCGGTTGGGCAGAGGAAGTTGCTCTGAGCGAACCGTTCTATCTCCCGGAATAATCCGAACAGGTATTGCATGAATCACGGGGCCGCTGTCAGCGGCCCCGTTTTTTCGTATGCTATGGTTGCCGCCGTGCCCGACACTTTATCCTTCCTTGCATACTATTCGGAGCGGTCACACCGTTTTATTTATACAAACCGCATTCGGATAAATATATAATATTGGTGGGTGTGTTATAAATATCTATTCATGTAAAAACCGTGCAATACTTCGCTAAAAATATTCTTATTCGGGCATAAGTGTTTTTAAATATTATTTTTTCTTATTACATTTGCGCCGTTCCTCTCCGTGAAGAGGCATCAGGTTAGAGCAGCAATTCCATTACACTAATATCAGACTATGAAAAACATCTTATCGAAAACAGTTTTGGCGCTTGGCATTACGGCCATGGTCATGGCAGGATGTACGGAGAACGGAACTTCCGAAAAACAGTACGTATATCTGAGCGATGCAGCATGTACTTTCCAGAGCGCTGGCAACGAACCTTTTACTATTACGGTAGAAACCTCTCCGGCGGAGTGGACGGTTACGCCCGGTGCCTCGTGGGTAACCGCCGAGAAATCGGGAAATGACCTCGTGCTTACCGTAGCGGACAATGCGGACGGTATGGAGAGAACTACTACGATATCCATAACGGCAGGGCAGGCGGAGCAGACCATTACGGTGATTCAGCTCAGCGACGATAGCCTCCCCATGCGGTTCCGTAAATTGGCGGAATTTCATTCGGCGGTAATCTCCCCGAACGGCAAGTGGGTCGGCGGTTACTATTCCTACGCCGAAGAGGGTGATGCGGCATTGCATCGCTTCATATTCATTGACCTCGAAACCGACGAAAGAATAGAACTCGGCCCGTATCCGGAGTCGCTCATGTTTCCTACCTCGGTTGAATGTATAACCGATACGGGCATTTTGTATGCTGTGGATGCGAATGGCGGCATGAAGGCATTCGACGTGAATGAACAGAATTATTATGAGGTAGAGGTTCCCGGAGTAGATGCCGCTACGCTCGGTCTCGGCAACGTGTCGGCAGACGGCACTTTCTGGGTAGGCTGGGCGATGGTGAACAGCCATTACAGGCCCTACGTTTGTGAGAACGGAACAGCGACCATGCTTCCCCTGCCCGAGAAGGATTTCAGGGACGTTCCCTACGACGGCGATGATTTCGACCTCATGGCCCGCGGTTTTTCCGAAGACCACTCCATCATTTACGGTACCACGTGGGATAACAAAGATTTCGGTATGATTTATTGGGATGCCGACCGGAACGTACATTTCGTGGGTGAGGATGTCCGCAAAGTGACCACCATCCAGCGCCCCGACGGTTACGGAGGAACTTACGACTATAATATCGTGGACGGTATGATTAGCTGGGCAGGCCAGTATCAGATAAGCCCCAACGGCAGGTGGATTGCAGGTACGTTCCGTACCGAAACCGCTGTGGATGACGGCAACAGTATTGAACAGACTTTTTCTCCTGCATTCTATGATGTAGAGAACAACAAGACCTACATCATGAGCGAGTATGGCGACGGTTCGGGTATGGTAGTAACGGACGACGGCATCGGTTTCATCGGTACGCCGAGTCTGTACACGTCGAGCTGCCAGGTAGTGAAGATAGAGACCGGCGAGAGCCTCGGTACGCTCCAGCAGTATATTCTCGACCTGTACGGTATTTATATGCCTTCGGGATACCTCGTATACCTGACGCCTGACAAGGAGATTTGGTGGGGCGCTACGTTCGAGACGGAGGGTATCGTAGCTTCTGCGCCGAACTGGTACCTCGCTCCGTCGTTGGCGAAATAGCGGCAGACATACGATTGCAGCAAACCTTATATTGACGGGACGGCCGGAAGATGACAATCTTCCGGCCGTCCCTTTTGGCAGTGTCGGGCGGGGAGTGTGTCCGACGGCCGTTTTCCCGACAGAGCCTGCCGGGAGGGGCTTTCCTCTCTTTCGGCGCCGGGTATGTTCCTGTGCTGCCCTCCGGGCACAGAGGGTATGGGCGGGCGGCCGTATTCATTGTGCCGGGATTCGTGCCAAGAAATGGAGTACCGCCTCCCTTTTACTCGAATTGCAGGAGGCGGCCGGCGGTGACTGTCTGAAGTTTGTTCGCTGCGTCGGACTGCATGATTATGTGCTTCGGAGGGGGATAGCCTCTGTTCTGCGTATATATTTTGTTATTTTCGGGTAGATATGCGGTCCAGTGTAAATACGTTACTATTTTAACATAATGTATTTATGTATAATTTATTCCGTATCTTTGTATAAGTAAGGTTGGCGGTCTCCGTACTCCGACCTTACCGAACTTTACATTAACCGATAACCTATCCAGCTATGAAAAGAATTTTATCCAAAGGCCTTGCCGTCGTACTGGCCCTGGCGGCATGCACAGGCTGCAAATCTACGGGGGGAGAGACGTTCCATTATGTGAATCTCAGCCAGGTATTGTGTACTTTTCTCGGCGAAGAGAATCAGCCGCTCGAAATCACCGTCAAGGCTTCGCCTGCGGATTATGAGGTCGCTCCCGGTGCTTCGTGGCTGAAAGCGGAAAAGAGCGAAGACGGGAAAACGCTTACCCTGACCGTCGAAGACAACGAAACCGGTGCCGAACGGAGTACGACCGTTACCGTCGAGGCCGGACAGGCCGTGCAGCAGATTACGGTAAACCAGTTGGCGAAGGATAATGAGTTTGCCCGTTACCGTCGGCTGGAAACCTTCCAGTCCGGGGCTGCCATCTCTCCGAACGGCAAATATGTGGGCGGATTCGTGCCCTCCATCGCCCCGGACGATTCGTGGCAGTATTCCCCGACCATCATCGACATGGAGACGGGAGATGTTTACGAATTCGGCCCCTATCCGGAGGCGGTTTACTACATGACCGACAACATGTGCATTTCCGACCAGGGCGTGCTGTTCATCCATGACGGCAGCAACGGCGGAATGATTATCGTCGATACAGAAGGTAATGTCACCAAGCTCGATGCATACGAAGGCTACCGCGGCGCCCCCATCATATCGAGTGTTTCGGCAGACGGCAGGTATTGGGTAGGCTATGCGGTAAAAGGCAGGGTAGGCGAAGACAACGCTCCTTCCAAAGCCCTGCTGTGGATAGACGGCGTGCCGCACGAACTGCCGTGGCCGGAGCTCAACTACCGCGATGAAGCCACCTGGTACGGCGGCATGGCCCGCGGCATCTCCGCCAACGGCGAAATCATCTACGGGACCTCTTGGGAAAACTGGGACTTCGGCATGCTCTATTGGGTCAATAACGGAGAGAACACTGCGGCACCGAAATGGGTAGGCCACGATGTGCGGGAGGTGGTTCCCGTCACCATGAAGATGGGCGACGGCACCGAATACGAAACGCATCTCGTCAAAGGTTGTAAATGTACTGCCGAAAATACGAAAGTGAGTCCCAACGGCAAATGGATAGCCACCAAATACTGTGAGGATTCGGTATCCGACGACGGTATCTCCATGTACACCTCCGAAACCCCCGCTTTCTACAATACCGAGACCGAAACGACCGTCATCGTGAACGATTACGGAAGCGGTTCCGGTACGCACGTGACCGACGACGGCATCGCCTTCATCGGACTCGGTTCGTTGGGCGTCACCGCATGTATGGTCTACGACCTGAATACGGGCACCGACCTCGGCAGCATGGCGGACTGGGTTTACGATACGTACGGCATCATCATTCCTGACAGCGGTTTTATCAGTTATGTGACACCCGACGGGAAGTCCGTTATCGGTTCTTT
Organism: Tidjanibacter massiliensis; assembly: GCF_900104605.1. Lineage (NCBI taxonomy): Bacteria > Pseudomonadati > Bacteroidota > Bacteroidia > Bacteroidales > Rikenellaceae > Tidjanibacter > Tidjanibacter massiliensis. The sequence continues at coordinate 2,135,664 of NZ_LT629960.1, forward strand.
CCCCATGGCATCGGCCGGAGGCGTCACGTATGTCAGCTGGTATATCGCGCCGCCCATCGGTAAATAGGCGAACAGACGGAAACAACGGTCCGGCATCCGCAGACGGGTGCCGGATTTTTTTGGGGGGGGGACAGACGTCGTTCAGGGCTGCGTGAGGAACGCTTTCGCCGCAGGGCCTTCGCAGAAGAGCAGGTCGATGACGGAGAGGTTCGGAACGAAGGGGAAGCGGTCGGCGAAGACCTGTTCGTATACGCCGCCTGCCGTGGTGCGCCCGTTGGCCCGGAGCGGTTCGAAGGCGGGGCGCAGGTCGCGGTCGTCCGTGTCGGCCTCGATGTAGGAGTCGCTGAAGCGGAGCGCCGGCGGAGTGCCGAGTATTCCGGTGACGGTCTCCAGCAGGGCGATGTTCCAGTCGGCCAGGAAAGTGAACTCCCGGTTGTAAAAGGGTTCGAAACGGTCGCGGTAATGGTCGAAGTAGGGGGAATTCCTGTAGGCGGAGAGAATGGACATCCAGTGCTGGTGCTGCCAGCGTTTGGAGTAGTCGATGCGCATGTCGCACACGGGCCGCTTGCGGATGCTGCCTCCCTTGACGACGTGGACGGTGAGCGACGCGGGGCCCCCGGCCGTCAGGATGTCGCAGCGGTTGCGGTAACTCTGTTTCACGTAGTGCTCGTAGAGGTCTATCACGCACGTTCCGTCGTAGAGGCAGCGGAAGTATTCCGTGCTGCCGAGGTATGTCAGCGGCAATATCGTCTTCATTCCTGCATGGGCTTGTCGGTTGCATGTGTTTCGTCCGGGACGGGCCGTATCGTCCCTTCGAGAAGGGAGCCGGGCGGCGGTCTCGGCTGCGGCCCGCGTCTGCGCTCCTATTCCGGTTCCGTCCAGCGGCCGTCCGACCGGAGCAGCGCGATGAGCGCGTCGAGCGCATCCTCCTGCGGAATGTTGCGCCGGACGGGCTCCTTGCCGCGGTAGAGGGTTATCCGGCCCGGTGCGGCTCCCACGTAACCGTAATCCGCGTCGGCCATCTCGCCGGGACCGTTCACGATGCAGCCCATGACGGCGATTTTCAGCCCCTTCAGATGCGAAAGGCGCTCTTTGACGACGGCGAGCGTATCCTGCAGGGCATAGAGCGTCCGGCCGCACCCGGGGCACGAGATAAATTCCGTTTTGCTCATCCGGGCCCGCGAAGCCTGGAGAATGTCGAGGGCTATGCTGTCGGTGTCGGCCTGCGGCGTTCCTGCCGCGCTTTCTATCCAGATGCCGTCGGCCAGTCCGTCGATGAACATAACGCCGAAGTCCGCTGCGGCCTGCATGGCGAGTTCCGTCCGGTCGCAGGACGGATAGGTACGCTTGAGGATGACCGGACGGCGGTCGCCGGCGGCGTCCATGCGGACTATCGCCTCGCGCCACTCCTCGACGGGATGCGGTCCCACGGCCTCGATGACGGCAATGCGTCCGTCGTGCAGGGCGTCGGCTTCGTCGGCCAGCAGTTCCGACCGGAGCAGGGGGGGATTGTCCCCGCCTATCCGGCCGACGGATGCGGTAAGGCGGCGCGAATAGGCGAACGGTTCCCGCAGGGCCTCCTGTCCCCTGCGGAACGTGCCTTCGGAAGCCGTTGCGGCCGCGAAGTGGGCCGTAATGGCCTGTGCGGCGGGAATCTCGTTTTCAGGCGGTTCGGTCAGCGAAACGCGTATCGTGTCGCCCACGCCGTCGGCCAGCAGCGCCCCGATGCCGACGGCCGATTTGATGCGTCCTTCCAGTCCGCTGCCCGCTTCCGTCACCCCGAGGTGGAGGGGATAGTCCATCCCTTCGAGGTGCATTGCGGCCACGAGCATCCGGTAGGCGTGTACCATGACGCGGGTGTTGCTCGACTTCATGGAGATGACCCCCCGGTCGAACCCCTCCCGCCGGCATATGCGCAGGTACTCCATGGCCGACTCCACCATGCCTTCCGGCGTATCGCCGTAGAGTCCTACCATCTTGGGCGAGAGCGAACCGTGGTTCACGCCGATGCGCAGGGCGGCACCGCTTCGGCGGCACTTCTCCAACAGCGCCTCGAAGCTGCCGCCGCGGTCGTTGTAGTTGCCGGGATTTATCCGCACTTTGTCCGCGAACGCTGCTACGGCGTCGGCCACCTGGGGAACGAAGTGCACGTCGGCCACCAGTGCGGTATCGGGCCACCGGCGGCGTACCTCGGCTGCAATGATACGCATGCTCTCCGCTTCCCGGAGCCCCTGCGTGGTGAGCCGCACGATACGGCCTCCGGCCTGCCGGATACGTCCGGTCTGCGCGATGCAGGCTTCGGTATCGTTCGTATTGCGGTCGGTCATCGACTGTACGGCCACCGGATGGCCGGCGCCGATGGCGACGCTGCCTATCTTTACCTCCCGGCTCCGGCGCCTGTTTCCTGCTGTCGCTTCCGCCCAGGCCCGCCTAAGCCTCTCTTTCTTTTCGTCGTCCATTTTTCTCGATAGTATCGGGGCCTGCGGCCCGCACCTGCAAAAATAGTGTAAAAGCCGCAGATGTGCTCTCTTTTTCGCGACATAACGGGCGGACAGGAGACTGGGACGGCGCTCTCATGCCCCGGTGCCGGCGGTCGCAGGAGGGCGGATTGGCCGGTGCGTTCCGCCGCTGCCGGCCTCCCGGCGGAACGGGGGTGCGTTTTGCCGGAAATTCTTACTACTTTTGGTATCGGAAACAGGTTGCAGGCAGATGGCTACCGTACTCGATTACGATATAAAATTCCTGCCCGGCGTGGGGGAGAAGCGCGCGGGGGTGCTCGCACGCGAGCTGGGTATCCGTACGTTCGGCGACCTGCTCTACTATTTCCCGTTCCGGTACGTCGACCGCACGAAACTTTTCCGCATAGGCGATATCGGGCCCGATGCGCCCGCCTATATTCAGGTGCGGGCCCGTGTGACCGGGATGGCTTACGAAGGGGAGGGGCGCAAACGGCGGTTGCGCGTCTTCGTTTCGGACGGTTCGGGCACGGCCGATTTGGTGTGGTTCAGCGGTACGAAGTGGATAGAGAAACGCATCGAGGCGGGGCGCGAATACATCGTTTTCGGGCGGCCAGCACTGTTCCGCGGCGAACTCTCCTTCGTCCATCCGGAAATCGACCTCGTCGAAGCATTGGTGAACCGGCCGGGCGGCGGGCTGCAGGGAGTGTACAGCACTACCGAGAAGCTCTCCGGTGTCCAGCTCGGTTCCAAGGGGATTTACAAGCTCGTCTGCAATCTGTGGGAACAGGTGCAGGGGCATATTACCGAGACGCTGCCGCCGTCGGTAGTCGCCGCCCACGGTCTGCTGCCGCTGGGGGAGGCGCTCCGCAATATCCATTTTCCGCAGTCGCAGGAGCTGCTCCGGCAGGCGGAGTACCGCCTCAAGTTCGAGGAGCTGCTGGGTATCCAGCTCGCTATTTTGTCGCGGCGCGTCACCCGTACCACTGCAGCCGATGGCTTCTTTTTTCCCCGCGTGGGGGAGTTTTTTAATGGGTTTTACCGGACGAAGCTCCCCTTCGAGCTGACCGGAGCCCAGAAACGGGTGGTAAAGGAGATACGGGCCGATACGGTCACGGGGCACCAGATGAACCGTCTCCTGCAGGGCGACGTGGGGAGCGGCAAGACGCTGGTGGCGCTTATGGCCATGCTGTTGGCTGCCGACAACGGTTTTCAGGCCTGCATGATGGTACCCACGGAGATACTGGCCCGCCAGCATTTCGCCTCGATAACGAAGATGGTCGAGGGGGTGGGCGTGCGGGTGGCGGTGCTGACCGGTTCGACGAAGAAACGGGAGCGCGACGGGATACTCGAAGAGCTCGCTTCCGGAGGACTCCACATTCTTATCGGTACCCATGCGCTTATCGAGGAGCGCGTGAAGTTCGACAACCTCGGGTTGGTGGTCATAGACGAACAGCACCGTTTCGGCGTGGAGCAGCGGGCACGGATGTGGACGAAGAACAGCCGACCGCCCCACGTACTCGTGATGACGGCAACACCCATTCCGCGCACGCTGGCGATGACACTCTATGGCGACCTCGACGTTTCGGTGATAGACGAGCTTCCGCCCGGCCGTAAGCCCATCCTTACCCGGCACCTGTACGATTCCCAGCGCATGAAGCTTTTCGGTTTCTTGCGCAGTGAGATAGCCCGCGGTCGGCAGGTCTATGTGGTCTATCCGCTCATTAAGGAGTCCGAGAAGATGGATTACAAGGATTTGTACGACGGGTTCGAGACGATGTCGCGGGAGTTTCCCCTGCCGCAGTACCGGCTGTCGGTCGTTCACGGCAAACTGCCGGCCGAGGAGAAGGAGGAGGGCATGAGGGCGTTTCGCGAAGGGACGACGCAGATAATGGTCGCCACGTCGGTCATTGAGGTCGGCGTGGATGTGCCGAACGCCACGGTGATGGTGATAGAGAGTGCCGAGCGTTTCGGACTCTCCCAGTTGCACCAGCTTCGCGGTCGTGTCGGGCGCGGCGGAGAGCAGTCCTATTGCATCCTGATGAGCGATGACCGGCTCTCGCGCGAGGCGCGGGCACGGCTCGACGCCATGGTGGAGACGAACGACGGTTTTCGTCTGTCCGAGCTTGACCTCAAACTCCGCGGTGCGGGTGACATAGGGGGGACCCAGCAGAGCGGCACGGCTTTTGAACTCAAAATCGCATCGCTGGCCAAAGATGCGGCGGTGGTGGAGTATGCGCGGCGTGCGGCGGAAGAGATATTGGCTGCCGACCCTTCGCTGACCCTGCCGGAGAATGCCCTGCTGGCCAGGCTGAAGGGGCGGTACGTGAACCGGGGAGAGACGGATTTCGGGATGATTTCGTGATTTGTCGCTTCCGACGGTACGGATATATGCGGGAAAACGCTATCTTGTGTTTCGATTGAAGCCTGTTGCGCGAGAGGGCGGATGGCCGCGGCGGTTTGTCCGGCGGAACCTTTCCTGCGTAAACGGCAGATTGATTTATGATTACCGGAATGATAGGGAAAATAGCGATGTTTGCGGCGGTCGTCTTCTGCTGGATGACCGGCCGGGCGCAGGATGACCGGACGACTCCCGCCTTCGGCGGCGGGGAGCGGTTGGTCTATACGGTGAGTTACCGGGCCGCCATGTGGCCGAATACGGATATGGGTACCGTCGTATTGACCGTGGACGAGGATGAGGCGGACGGTGTACCCGCTTTGCGGATAAGTGCCCGAGCCACCGTCAAGGGCATGTTCAGTTGGTTCTATAAGCTCGACGACCGTTACCACAGTTGGCTGCGCAGTTCGGATATGCGGCCGGTGAAGGCCGAGGCTGAACTGTTGGAGGGGGATTACCGCTTTTCGAGCGCTTTCGTCTATGATTGGGACGAAGGTGTCTCCTACAATGCTTTCCGCGACCACCGGAACCCGGAGGCTACAGAGGTCGCCGTGGAGCTCGCGGGCGAGGCGATGGACGGCATATCGCTCTTTTATACGCTCCGGATGCACGATATAGCGGCGTACGAACCGGGGCAGTCGAAAACGCTCGCCCTGCTGCTGAAAGATACCGTACGATTCATCAAATATACCTATCATGGCCGGGAGGTCAGGGAAGTACGGGGGCTCGGCAGGGTCAATACGCTGAAATTCTCCTGCCAGCTTGTGAACGATGTGGCCGACAGTTTCGAGGAGGGCAGCGAGTTCTTCGTATGGATATCGGACGACGGCAACAAGGTTCCGGTTTTCCTCGAATCGCCGCTGAGGGTGGGAAGTGTCCGGGCCCGTCTGGTAGAATACGGGGGACTGATGTACGATTCGGGGGCGCTTTGATGTTTTTGGTTGGCGCCGCTGAGGCGCGCCGGAACTGTGGGCCGGGTTACCGTCCCGCAACCGCTTTTGGTTTTCGGCGAATATATTTATTTTTGTTTCGGAAAATCGGCTTTGCCGCTGCGGGTTGGGCTTTTCCAATCGAATAATCGTTATATTTGTGCGGAAGCGCGGCGCCCGGAAAACCTGGAACTGCGAATATTAATCTTAAATATTTTATCTTATGGCAGAAGAATATAACAGTCAGGGAGACAATGCGCCCGAGCGTACCTCCAAGTCCATCAGGGGATACCAGATAGTGATTATCCTCCTTGTGGTAGTGTTGGGTGTATTGGCATTCATCTATTTCCGACAGGTGAAGAGCCTGAAGGCCGAAGCGAAGGCCGAGAAGGCGATACTTGAGGAGAATATCAATGACCTCATCGTGGACCTGGACAATCTCAAGGTCGATAACGATTCGATAAGCTATAATCTCGGTGTAGAACGGCAGCGGGCTGATTCGTTGATGGAGCGTCTCCAGAACGAACGCAACATCAACCGCGCTACCATCCGCAAGTACGAGAAGGAGCTCGGTACGATGCGCGACATCATGCGCCATTACGTCAAGCAGATAGATTCGCTCAACCAGCTTAACCGGAGCCTGACGCAGGAGAACGTGGCGTTCCGTCAGCAGGTGAACGACGAGCGCATCCGTGCGCAGGCGGCCGAAGAACGTGCTTCGGAACTCTCCAACCGGGTGAAGGTAGGAGCCATCGTTCGGGCGAGGGATATCGTCCTGACCGCGCTGAACTCCAATGACCGGGTCGTACCGCGTGCTTCCCGCGCCGAACGGCTCCGGGTGGATTTCATCCTGACCGCTAATGACCTGGCTACACCGGGCGAACGGAATGTCTATGTGCGCATCACCGGCCCGGACGGCTATGTCCTTGCGAGCGACATCTCCTCGCTCTTCGACTACGAAGGCGACAAACTGACCTATTCGGCGGTACGCGAGATAGATTACCAGAACAAAGACCTTGAAGTAGGCCTCTATTATAACGGTGCCGGAATTACCAGCGGCACTTATCGGGTTGAGGTCTATATGGACGGTTACATGATAGGTACGACCGAAGCCTATCTGAAGTAATCTTTCGGTATCGGTAAGTGTGCGGCGGCCCTTTTCGGGGCCGCCGCAGTCGTTTCGGGGGCCGTATTTGCAATGGCCGGCTTGCGGGTTCCGGATGCGGTCGGGTGGGATTGCTCCGGCCCACCGGAGCGAAATGGCGGGAACGGAGCCGTATGCCGGGTCGGGTACGTGTCTCAGGCTGGAGTCGGACGGAATGGATGTGCCTGCCGCGGGTCCGGACGGTATTGCCGGTGCAGTAGGGAGGGCCCGGAATGCACGGTGCTTTTTGTTGCCGTCTCCTTGGCGTTCGGTTCGGCACATTCCGTCCGTTGCTGCTCCCATGCGGCGTGGGCGTGTGCCGTAAGGGTGTCGTGTCCCGGTGATGATGCGGTGGACTCGGCAGGGAAAATAAGAGAAGGGGTACCGCGTGCGGTGCCCCTTCTCTTTCCGTTCGTCGGCCGGTATGCGTTACTCCAGCTTTTCCCAGACGAGGTCTCTGCCGAACATGGGCTTTCCGATATACCCCCTGACCCGGAGCTCCTGCGGACCATCGAATTCCGCCTGTACGTCGTACACTTTGCCATCGACGGGGTTGTATATCGTACCGCCCGTCCATCGCTCCTTTTTCGCATCGTAACGCAGACCGCGCACGAGTACAATGGCGTCGGCACGGCCGCTCCGCAATGCCGGGTCGGGATTGAGCAGGTCGAGCCGGGGATTCCCCGCTTCGTCGTTGGGATGTTCGAGCCAGATGATGCGTGCCTCGTAGGTGTCGCCCGTCTTGTATATCCGTACCTTGGAGAGTTCGTGCGTGGTCTCTCCCTCCACTTTGTAGATACCGAGAATTCTGTCGGCCTCCTGTGCCGAAACGCTTCCGGTTGTGGTGCATACTGCCGTAGCGAGCAGAAGCATTGTGATGAACCTGTTCATGGCTGTATTGTGACGTGTTTCTGCGAAGAGAAGCTCCGGAGCGGGCTCCTGTCCTTATTTAAGGAAAAATTTGCGTTGAAAGAGAATGATATAGAATACCGCTACCGTGATGTAGCTGTCGGCTATGTTGAATACGGGACTGAAAAAGGTGAACTCCCTGCCGCCTATCAGCGGCATCCAGTCGGGCCAGGTGGAGTTGATGATGGGGAAATAGAGCATATCCACTACTTTGCCGTGCAGGAACGGTGCGTATCCCCCTCCTTCCGGAAAAAGTGTGGCGGCCGCATAAGGTGTTGATTCGGAGAAGATAAGGCCGTAAAAAGCACTGTCTATCATGTTGCCTATCGCCCCGGCGAGTATCAGGGCCCCGCCGACGAGTACTCCCGTGGGAGCCGCCTTTTTGACGAGCCGGTGCAGATACCATGCGATGAGCACGATGGCCGCGATGCGTATGAGGCTCAACAGCAGCTTACCCCAGGTTCCGCCGAGCTGCATGCCGAATGCCGCCCCGGGATTTTCGATGAAGTGGATGATGAACCAGTTGCCGAAGACCGGAATGCTCTGATAGAGTTCCATGTTCAGTTTGACGGTGAATTTGACCGCCTGGTCTATGACGAGCAGCAGGACGATGAACAGGGTGAGCTTCGTGTTCGTGGATGGTTTGCAGCGCATGGTATGTTTCGTTTTCTGAGTAAGGCCGCCTACGGCATCCGCAAATATAGTAATATATTCGCTGAAAAGCATGGTACGGGTCGGTCGGCTGGCCGGTATGCGGCGGCGGAACCTGTATTTTGGCGAGATGGAGGGACCGGAACAGGAGATGCGAATCGGTCGGGAGGCTGCTTCTTTGTCCCGCACTTCGGTGTCTGGGCCGGTTCGCGTATGTTGAAGGCCGTACCGAATTGCATTCATGCAATTCGGTACGGCCTTTCATCGTGGGGGAGTATGCCGGCCGTTGTGTCAGATGCCGCAGCGCGACTTGATATAGTGGTGGTGCGGGCCGAAACGTTCGAAAGCGGCACGGTCGAGTTCTTCGCGGCTCGCCGGGTCGGCGATGCTTATCAGCAGACGGGCGCGTTCCTGGAGGCTCTTGCCGTAGAGGTTTACCGCTCCGTGTTCAGTCACTATCCAGTGTACGTGCGCACGGGTGGTCACCACGCCCGCCCCTTCGGCCAGAACGGGAACAATCTTGCTGATGCCCTTGTTCGTGACCGACGGCATGGCCACGATGGCTTTGCCGCCTTCCGAACGGGAGGCGCCGTAGATGAAATCCACCTGTCCGCCGACGCCGGAGTAGAAACGCGTACCGAGCGAATCGGCGCATATCTGTCCCGTAAGGTCGATTTGCAGTGCCGAGTTGATGGCCGTCACCTTGGGATTCTGGGCGATGATGAAGGGGTCGTTGGTGTATCCGACGTCTTTCATCAGTACGCCGGGATTGTTGTCAATGAAGTCATAAACGCGGTGCGAGCCCATCAGGAAGGTGGAGACCATCTTCCCTTTGTCTATCTTCTTGTTGGCACCGTTTATCACGCCCGATTCCACGAGGGGCAGTACGCCGTCGGCGAACATTTCGGTGTGTACGCCGAGGTTCTTGTGGCTGCCCAGCTGCGACAGCACCGCATTGGGGATGGCCCCGATGCCCATCTGGAGGCACGCTCCGTCTTCGATGAGCGCTGCGCAGTTGCGGCCTATGGCGCACTCCAGGTCGTTCGGTTCGGCGAAGTGCTCCTCGATGAGCGGCGTGTCGTCCTCGACGAAGAGGTCTATCTGCGAGGTGTGGATGAACGAATCGCCGAACGACCGCGGGACATGCCGGTTCACGACCGCGATGACCGTGTCGGCGCACTCCACGGCCGCCAGCGTGGCGTCTACCGAGGTGCCGAGGGAGACGTAGCCGTGTCTGTCGGGAGTCGAGACCTGTATCATGGCCACGTTGCACGGCAGGATGCCGTCCCGATAGAGGCGCTGCGTCTCGCTCAGGAAGACCGGTATGTAGTCGGCGAAACCCTGTTGGGTGATGTTCCGGACATTCCCTCCCACGAAGAACGAGTCGAGCTGGAAAATCCCTTCCATTTCGGGGACGGCGTAGAGGGCCTCGCCCTCGGTGTGGAGGTGATGGATATGGACGTGCTGCAACTCCCCGGCCTCGCCCCGTGCCGTCATCGCACGGACGAGTATCTGCGGTACGCTGGCGACGCTGCTCAGGTGGACGTGGTCACCGGATTTGATGACTTTCACCGCCTCTTCGGGTGTCGTGAATCTGATGGGATGGTTCATGGTTGCAATATGTTTTGTTGTATCGGTCGAAGGGGTGCGGAGGCTGCGGCTTTCTGTGCCGCAGAAGGTTTTTTCCGGCTTTTTGTTACGATTTGTAAACTTCGTCAGCCAAAGATAAATATTTTTTTCCTTATGGGTTGCTCCTACATTAGAATTCATTACATTTGCGGATGAATATTGGGCTTATTTACCGGATGCCGGGACATGGTGCTTGAAGCCGTGTTCCGCGTATTGTCACGTATGACGCAAGTTAAGTGAATTTGATATATAAATCAACTACTAATATTTAAAAAACCAGGGAACTTAAGGTACGTGGGCGTACGCTGAAGGTTCCCGTTGCTTTGAAGGCATTATGGAAAACACAAGCATTACGGAGAGGGATGACGTGGTTATCCGGTTCTCCGGGGACTCCGGGGACGGAATGCAGCTGACGGGCACTCTGTTCTCCGACACCGCGGCCCTGCAGGGCAACGGCATTTCGACTTTCCCGGATTATCCTGCCGAAATTCGCGCACCGCAGGGAACTGTGGCCGGTGTATCGGGATTTCAGGTACATTTCGGCGACCATCCGGTACAGACACCGGGTGACTATTGCGACGTGCTGGTGACCATGAATCCGGCCGCCCTGAGGGCTAACGCCTGCTGGCTGAGGAAAGGCGCCACGGTAATCATCGACGGCGATACGCTCGACGAGAAGAGCGTGGCCCGTGCGGGATTCACGACGGGTGACCCGTTCGCCGAGCTGGGAATAGAGGATTACAACATCATCGTCGCCGACATCACGACCATGACTAAAGAGGCCCTCGCGGGGCTCGACCTGGATGTGAAGAGCGTCGTGAAGTGCAAGAACATGTTTGCGCTGGGCATGTGCCTCTTCATGTTCAACAAGCCGCTTGAGCATGCCGTGGAATATATCAACAACAAGTTCGGCAAACGCAATCCGGTCGTTGCCGAGGCGAATGTCCTCGCGCTCAAGGCCGGTCATAACTATGCCCACAATACGCATGCGTTCGCCAATACGTACGACGTGCAGCCTGCCGACCTGCCCAAGGGTCGTTACCGCAGCATCAACGGCAACCAGGCGACGGCATGGGGATTCATCGCCGCTTCCGAAAAGAGCGGCCGGCCGCTCTACTGCGGTTCGTATCCCATCACCCCCGCGACCGTCATTCTCGAAGAACTCGCCAAGCGCAAGGACCTCGGCGTGAAGACCGTACAGTGCGAGGATGAAATCGCCGGCATTTGTACGACCATCGGGGCTTCGTATGCGGGCCACTTCGCCGTGACCACCACCTCCGGTCCCGGCCTTTCGCTGAAGTCCGAGGCCATGGGTCTGGCGGTAATGACTGAGCTTCCGATTGTCGTCGTGGACGTACAGCGCGGCGGGCCTTCCACCGGCCTTCCGACCAAGACCGAACAGGGTGACCTGCTGCAGGCGCTCTGGGGCCGTAACGGAGAGTGTCCGATGATAGTCATTGCGGCAAGTACTCCGTCCGACTGTTTCCATTACGCTTTCATGGCCGGCAAGCTCGCCATGGAACACATGACGCCGGTCGTGCTGCTTTCCGACGGATTCATCGCCAACGGCAGCCAGCCTTGGAAGATACCCTCCATGAAGGATTATCCCGAAATACATCCGCCGGTAATCAGGGAGCTGCCGGAGGACGAAAAGACTTTCCTGCCCTACAAGCGCGACGGACTGCGGCTGGCTCGCCGTTGGGCATTCCCCGGTACGCCCGGTTTGGAGCACCGCATCGGCGGTCTGGAGAAGGATATCTTGAAGGGGTCTCCGTCGCACAACCCGCAGAATCACCAGCGGATGGTGGAGCTGCGTGCCGAAAAAGTGGCCCGCGTGGCGGACTTCATTCCCGAACAGGAGGTGCTGGGCGACCGGGAAGGCGACCTGCTCGTCGTCGGCTGGGGCGGTACCCGCGGCCATCTCGAATCGGCCGTGAAGGAGATGCGGGCGGCAGGGAAGAAGGTTTCCCTCTGCCACTTCAACTACATCAACCCGCTGCCGCACGGCGTGTACGAAATCTTCTCCGGATTCAGGAAAATCGTGGTATGCGAGCTGAATGAAGGACAGTTCGCCAACTACATGCGCATGTCGTTCCCGCAGTTTGGGTATGAACAGTTCAACAAGGTTCAGGGGCTTCCGTTCACCAAGGAGGAGCTGGTCGATAAGTTTAACGAATTATTGGAAAAGTAGTCATGAGCGAACTCAAATATACGGTTGCGGACTTCAAGAGCGACCAGGAAGTTAAGTGGTGTCCCGGCTGTGGCGACTATGCCGTGCTGAGCGCCATTCAGAAGGCCATGCCGCAGATAGCCGCCAATGCCGATGTGGACCATTCGCGTTTTGCGGTGGTCTCCGGTATCGGCTGTTCGTCGCGTTTCCCCTATTACGTGAGCACATACGGTTTCCACGGCATACACGGCCGTGCCAACGCCATCGCTACGGGTCTCAAGACGGCCAACCCCGACCTGAGCGTCTTTGTGATGACGGGCGACGGCGACTCGCTCGCCATCGGCGGCAACCATTTCATCCACTCCATCCGCCGTAACATCGACCTGAACGTGGTGCTGTTCAATAACGAGATTTACGGTCTCACCAAAGGACAGTACTCGCCGACGTCGAAGCTCGGCAAGATTACCAAGACGTCGCCCTACGGTACGGTGGAGCGTCCGTTCAATCCCGGCGAACTGGTGATAGGTGCCCACGGCACTTTCTTCGCCCGTTCGATAGACGCCGAGGTGAACCTGACCACGGAGTGCATGGTGGCCGCTTCGAAGCACGACGGCCTGTCGGTCATCGAGGTGCTGGTGAACTGCATGATATTCAATAACGGTACCCACAAGGCGTTCGCCGGCGACAAGGAGGTGCGGGCGGAACACACCATCACCCTCCGTCAGGGCGAAAAGATGCTCTTCGGCAAGAACATGGACAAGGGGCTGATGCTCGACAACATGAAGCTGAAGGTGGTGACCGTCGGCGAAAACGGCGTGACGCTCGACGACATCCTCGTGCATGACGCCCACGAGAAGGATACGATGGTGCACGTGATGCTGGCCAGCATGAAGTATCCCGATTTTCCTGTCGCGCTGGGTATCATCCGTGACGTGGCGGAACCCACTTACGAACGCGAAGTGGCCCGGCAGATTGCCGAGGTTCAGGCTACGGCGAAGATTAAGAACGTGGACGACCTGCTGAACAGCGGGGAAACGTGGGAGGTCGAATAGCGTAGTGTATTCGGTCCGTTCGGAAAAGCAAGGTTCCGGGCGGCTTGTGAAATACTGGCCGGCGGGCAGGAGTAACTCCTGCCCGCCGCTTTTGGTGTCGGTTCGTTCCATGGCGGGGAAGACGGTACCGCTGCGCAAACATGTGTCGATGCTCGTCCGGTCACCGCATCTGTGCCTCGAGGCTATGGAAGATTTCCCGCATCCGGTCGGCGTCGCCGGAGATGGCGGGGGCGGAGATGGCGAAGGTTCCCCTGTCTATCGGCATGTTGATGCGGGGTACTGCCAGCACGTTGCCTTCGTAAAGGAAGACGATGTGCCGTCCGACGGCCTTGCGGGTGGCGGCTGTCCATCGCTTCTGCTTTTCCGGTTTGACGGTACCCGTTATCTGATAGATGAACGTACCCTCGCCGGAGGGTAGCGAGTCGAGATGCAGTGCGGCGAAGTCGCTGCATGTAACGATGGAGGGGCCGATGCGTGTATCCGGGCCTTCGCCGGAGGTCGTGTACCAGCCGTCCGGCAGGTTGTGCGGAGTGCATGCCGTCAGGATGAAGAGTGCGGCGGCCAAGGAAAGAATGCGGGTTATGGGGCGGTATTTCATGCAGGACATTCGGGCTGACCGGGGTTTTCGGGACGGGAAACGCTTGCTTGTCGGTCGGAAGAGGTGGAATGGTGGTGGGATTGTGTTCCCGCGGCGCCTGTTCCGATGAGGAGTTCCCGGTAGTCCCTCCATCGGCGCAGGACTGTTGCTTTCGGAACGCCGCATGGCGGTTGTCAGGAAAGTTGCTGCATTTCGATGAGTTTGGCGTAGGTGCCCTTGCGGCTGATGAGTTCTGTGTGCGTTCCTTCCTCGGTGATGCGGCCCTGTTCGATGACGATGATTTTATCCGCGTTGCGTATCGTGCTCAGACGGTGGGCGATGACGATGGATGTGCGCCCTTCGAGCAGTGTGTTGAGGGCCTCCTGTACGAGTTTTTCGCTCTCGGTGTCGAGGGCGGATGTCGCCTCGTCGAGGATGAGGATTTCGGGGTTTTTGAGAACGGCGCGGGCGATGCTGAGGCGCTGACGCTGCCCGCCGGAGAGTTTCGCGCCGCGGTCGCCGATGTTCGTCTCCAGGCCGTAGGGAGTCTCTGCGATGAACTGTTCGGCGTTGGCGATGCGTGCCGCATCCATGACCTCTTCGCGCGTGGCTTCGGAGTTGCCCAGGCGGATGTTATTCTCGATGGTGTCGTTAAAGAGTACGGTATCCTGCGCCACGATGCCCATCCGCTCGCGCAGGGAGTGCAGGTCGTACTGTCGGATGTCGCGGCCGTCGATGCGGATTTCGCCTGCCGTCACGTCGTAAAAGCGCGGAATGAGGTCTGAAATCGTCGATTTGCCGCCTCCCGAAGGGCCGACGAGCGCGACGGTCTGTCCTTTCTCTACCGTGAAGCTGATGCCGCAAATGACTTCCCGCTCCTCGTAGGCGAAACGGACGTCGCGGAATTCGATACGTTCGCGGAAGTGGTCGAGCTGTACGGCGTCGGGCGCGTTCCGGACGGAGGTCTCCGTGTCGAGCAGACGCAGGACGCGGTCGCCGGCGGCGATGCCCTGATTGATGGTGGCGAAGGCATCCGTGAAGGAGCGCATGGGGCGGGTTATCTGGGTGAATATGGCGAGGTAGGTAAGGAAACCGCCCGCATCGAGCTTGCCGCCCGTGACGAGGATGCCGCCGAAGATGAGCAGTCCGGCTGCCGCCGCGATGCCGAGGAATTCGCTCATGGGCGAGGCCAGTTGCTGACGGTAGGCGATGCGCCGCGAGATGTCGGAGAATTTGCGGTTGATGTCGTTGAAGCGGCGGCCGAAAAAGGTTTCCGCATTGTATCCCTTTATCACTTTCATTCCCGAGAGCGATTCGTCGAGTACCGAAGTCAGTTCGCCGAACGACTCCTGTACCTCCTTGGCCGAACGGCGCAGGCGTTTCACTATCGTCCCAATCAGCAGCGCCACGACGGGCAGGTAGATGACCGAGAAGAGGGAGAGCTGGACGGAGATGGCCAGCATGGCGACCACGTAGAACAGAATGAGGAAGGGGTCGCGGAAGACCACCTGCAGCGTGTTGGTGATGCAGAACTGCACGACCTGTACGTCGGAGGTGATGCGGGCCATGATGTCGCCCTTGCGTTCGTTGCTGAAAAAACCGAGGTTCATGCTCAGGACGTGTTCGTATACCCGGTCGCGCAGGCGACAGAGCGTCCGCACGCGCATGTTCTCGATAATTCGTTGGGCGAGGTAGCGGAAAAGGTTACTCAGCAGCGAGGCGGTGACGACCACGCAGGCGAGCATTATCAGCACGTCCATGATGTCGTAGTCGCTGCCGAACAGGCGGTAGAGGAGATAGGAGAGCAGGGCGCTGATGTAGTCGGTCAGATGACGTATGCTGAAAACGGGCATCTCGGTAACGGCCTGCAGCGCTCCGTCGGGGGAGAACAGCGAATTGACGATGGGCATTATCAGCGTGAAGGTACAGACATTGAAGAATGCGTACAGCAGCGTGCAGAAAAAATAGGGTATGGCGTATTTCTCTATCGGTTTCGCGAAGCCGAGCAGTCTCCAGTATGTCTTCATCTCTTCCTTAATCTCCTGAACGGAGCAAAAGTAGGTAAAAATGGCTAATATATGGTTTTTTTACCTTACTTTTGTTCGGTTGTAGAACGTCGCCAAGACAGTAACGGAGAAGACATGGATATAGTACTCAGTGGCATCAGACCCACCGGACAGCTCCATTTGGGAAACTATTTCGGGGCGCTGCGCAATTTCGTCAGAATGCAGCACGATGCGAAATGCTACTTTTTCATCGCGGATTACCATGCGCTGACTACGCATGACGACCCGACGCGCCTGCACGAGAACGTCCGGACGGTGCTTGCCGAGTACCTCGCCGCGGGCATCGACCCCGACGTGGCTACCGTCTACGTGCAGAGCGACGTGCCGCAGGTGACCGAACTGTCGCTGCTGCTCGGCATGCACGCCTATGTGGGCGAGCTGGAGCGTACGGCCTCTTTCAAGGACAAGGTGCGCAAGAATCCCTCGAACGTCAATGCCGGCCTGCTCACCTATCCCGTGCTGATGGCGGCGGACATTCTCCTCCACCGCGCCACGCATGTGCCCGTGGGCAAGGACCAGGAGCAGCACCTCGAACTGACGCGCGTATTCGCCCGCCGTTTCAACAACATGTACGGCGTGGAGTATTTTCCGGAGAGCCAGCCCTACAATTTCGGGGCTGATTTGGTGAAGATACCGGGGCTGGACGGTACGGGCAAGATGGGCAAGAGCGAAAACAACGGCATCTTCCTGGCCGATTCCGACGAGGCGATACGCAAAAAGGTGATGCGGGCCGTGACCGACTCCGGTCCCACGGAGCCGGATTCTCCCCTGAGCGAGGGTGTCGCCAACATCTTCACCATCATGCAGGCGGTGTCCGCGCCCGATACCGTGGCCTTTTTCAGGGAGCAGTACGCCCGGTGCGAGATACGTTACGGCGACCTGAAGAAGCAGCTCGCCGAGGACATTATCAAGGCCATAGCCCCCATACGGGAGCGGATAGAGGCCATCAAGGGCGATGAGGCGTACCTGCGCAGGGTGGTGTCGGAAGGGGCTGAGAAGGCGCGGGCGAGTGCTTCGCAGACCGTTGCCGACGTGCGTGAAATCATGGGTATCCGCCCGTTCTGATACCTTGCATGCCTTAGCGACGCTGCTCCGGGCAGCGCTTACGGGGTGATATGGAGAGCTCGAAAAAGATACTTAACAGGGCTTACGTCCTGTTGATGAAGATAACGCGGCGCCTGTCGGGACAGCAACTGATGATAGTCCTGGCCATCGTCGTCGGTCTTGTGTCCGGTTTCGCCGCCTATGCGTTCGAATGGCTCCTGCATCTTATCCGCCACTCCCTCGTGAGCTGGATACCCGCCGATACGGCCGGTTATCTCTTTCTCGTCTATCCGGCTGTGGGCATCATCCTCGCTTCGCTGTTCGTGAAGCATATCGTGAAGGACAATATCTCGGAGGGTGTCACCCGCGTGCTGTACGCCATCAGCAAGACGGGGTCGCGTATCCGGGGACACAACTGCTATACCTCGATGGTGGGCGGAGCCGTGACCATCGGATTCGGCGGCTCGGTGGGGCCCGAGGCTCCCATCGTACTGACGGGGTCGGCCATCGGCTCCAATATCGCGCAGGTCTTCCGGCTCAATTACCGTGATACGACGCTGCTGCTGGGGTGCGGTGCCGCGGGCGCCCTGGCGGCCATCTTCAAGGCTCCCGTTACGGGGCTCATCTTCGTGCTGGAGGTGCTGATGCTCGACATCTCCATGCGGGCCATCGTACCGCTGCTCATCTCCTCGGTCGTATCGACCACGCTCGTGCTCTTTCTCAAGGGATTCGACCCCATGCTGAACGTAAGCGTGGGGGGAACCTTCAACCTCCAGCACCTCCATATGTACGTCGTGCTCGCCGTGCTGTGCGGGCTCGTGTCGTTCTACTTCCTGACCGTGAACGGCAAGGTGCAGAAATTTTTCGGAAACATGCGCAAGCAGTCCACCCGCTGGATTGTCGGCGGGGTGGCGATAGGGCTGCTCATCTTCCTCTTCCCGCCCCTTTACGGCGAGGGGTACGAATCCTTCATCGACCTCATGCACGGACAGGTGGAGCCGCTTTTCAATAACTCGCTTTTCTATCAGTACCGGGACATTCCGTGGGTGGTGGTGCTCTTCCTGCTGGGGACGCTTTTCCTCAAGGTGGTCGCCATGGCCGTGACGAACGCCGCCGGAGGGGTGGGCGGTTCGTTCGCGCCGTCGCTCTTCACCGGAGCCTTCGTCGGCGGGACGCTCGCCTACATCTGCAATACCTTTTTCGGTATGGAGATGTCGGTGGTCAATTTCTCGCTCGTGGGCATGGCGGGTGTCATGACGGGTGTCATGAAGGCGCCCCTGACGTCGGTGTTCCTTATCGCGGAGCTCTCCAACGGTTACGGGCTCTTCGTTCCGCTGATGCTCGTGGCGTCGCTCTCTTTCGCCATATCCTACTACCTCGAACCCGATTCGATATACACCAAGAAGCTGCGGGCCAAGGGCGAACTCGTCACGCACAACAAGGACCGGGCGGTGATGGTCTTCCTCGACCTCGACAAGCTGATAGAGACGAACTTTTCGCCCGTCAGCAAGGAGGCTACCCTCGGCGACCTCGTACACATCATCTCCTCCTCCAAACGCAACGTCTTCCCGGTGATAAAGGAGGGCGGCGAGTTCGCCGGCATCATCCTGCTCGATGATATACGCACGGACATGTTCGACCAGGCCAAGTACCGGACCCCCGTCTCCAAGTATGTCGTACAGCCCCCGGACATCATCTTCAAGAACGAGATGATATCCGAAGTGGTGGAGAAGTTCGAAGAGTCCAGGGCGTGGAACCTGCCCGTGGTGGACAAGAACAACCGGTACCTCGGTTTCGTCTCCAAGTCGAGCATTCTCGAAGCCTATCGCCAGCAGCTCATCGAAATCACCGAGGAGTGACGTTTCCCTCCTCCCTGCGCGGTGTCGGGTGCTGTGTGACCGTTCTCCGGCAGTTGCCGGGTGTTTTCCGGTCCGGACTCCCTCGCCCGGTTTTGTCTGCGCGTCCTGTTCTCGGGCGCAGAGCCTTCTCCGGGGGTTCGGATTCGCTGCTCGGTCTTTCGTCGTCATCGTTTCCCCGTTTCTCATTCCGGTTTGCCGCCGTTCTTTTTCCGTATGCCCGGACAAAGTCCCGCAGCGCGTCACAATCTCTGTTCCTGTCATAAAGGGAATTGAAAATAATACAATAATATATGTTGTTGTATTATTATTTGAAGTTTCTTATTATTGCATGTTCTCACTTCGCAGAACCGGTCGGACGGACGGCGAGTGAGTGTTGTGCTAACAAGTTAAAAGGAACTAATCGTTATGAGAAAAGATTTATTTGGAGTCCTCGCCTTGCTGGTGGGGTCGGCTCTGTTTGCCGGCTGTACGACCGGGCCGGAAGGAACCGAGGAGCATTACATCAAGCTGAGCGATGCGGTGTGCACTTTTACCGAGGACGGCGGGGAGACGCAGGTTATTGACGTCAGGGCCAATCCGGAATGGAGTTTCGAGAGCGGTGCATCGTGGCTGAAGGTCTCCGAAGGCGAAGGAAGCACGCTGGTGGTCTCCGCAGACCCCAATACCGACGGGGAGCGCAGTGCGGAAATCACGCTGCAGGCAGGCGAGGCGACCGCATCCATCCGGGTCTATCAGCTCGGTTTCGACCGGATGAATGCCCGATACCGCTATCTGGAAGACCTTAATCATGCGGTCATGTCGCCCAGCGGCAACTATGTGGGCGGTTTCATAACCGGTCTGGAAGGAGAGAACGATTTTACGTTTACTGCTGTCATTATCGACCTTGAGAGCGACGAGCGGGTAGAGATAGGCCCATATCCGGAATCGCTGATGGGACTGGAAGAGGCCGAGGTGATGACCGACCAGGGGACCCTTTATATAAGCGATTACGTGAACGGAGGGTGCGTGGCCTTTGAATTGGACGGTACCTATTACCGGCCGGAAGCCGTTCCGGGCGGATACGGTCCGACGGTCATGCAGAGCGTTTCCGCCGACGGTTCCGTTTTCGTCGGTTATGCTGAGGGCGACCCCGTTACGGGATGTATGTATGCTCCTGTCAAGTATGTGGATGGTGTGGGAACGGCGCTTCCACTGCCTGAAAAGAGTTTTCGCGATGAGGAGTGGTGGGCCGGCGTGATGGTACGCGGCATGTCGGCCGACGGTTCGGTGGCGTATGGCAGTTCGTGGGAGAATTACGATTACGGCATGGTCTGGTGGGACCGCGACGGCAATGTGGACTGGGTAGGCAGCGACCTGCGCAAGGTGACCACCGTTCAGCGGGAAGATGCGCTCGGAAATCCGGTGGATTACAATCTCGTAGACGGGATGATATGCTGGGCGAACCAGACGCAGATAAGCCCCGACGGTACGTGGATAGCAGGTACCTACCGCACGGAAGAGTTCAATGCGGAGAGCAATACGGTGACGCAGGTCAATTATCCGGCCTTTTTCAATACCGAAACGCGTACCACGACCGTGTTCGACGAATATGTCGGTTATGTGGCACTCCACGTGACAGACGAAGGATTGGGTATGATAGGTCTTCAAGGGTTGGGTGTGACGAGCGGTTCGGTGGTGGACGTGAAGAGCAAGACTTTGCTCGGTTCGATGTCCGAATGGATACAGGAGCGTTACGGCATCTACGTTTCCGGCGGTGTCCTCACTTATGTGACTCCCGATGCGAAGTCGGTGTTCGGTTATACCCTTGAAATACAGGAGAATGGTCAACCCTATACGGTTTATTGGTATATAGCGCCTCCGTTGAATTGATGAAGGGGAGTCGGAAGGAGGTTTGCATGTTTGCGGTCGGTCTTGCCTGTACGGGCAGGACCGACCTGTTTTTTTGTAGGTCCGAAGGTTTGCGGATACTGTGCGCGCGTGTTATAGCTGCTGCCTGTTTTCGGCGAATTTATTAAAAATAATACAAAAAAGAGCAGTGCATTGGTGTGTAAAGTTATTGTAATGTTATTGGAATTATTCTATATTTGTACGATTTATGGTCGGATGCACTGTCTCTTGTGATATGTATTGACCTGCGTGAAGCCTATAAGTAACCAAATTATTAACATGAAAAGACATCTTTACACTATCTTGCTTCCGGTGGCGGCAGCCTTGGCGCTTTCCGGTTGCACGACCGGCTCGGAGGAAGCCGATGAGCATTACATCAAACTCAGCGATGCGGTATGCACCTTTACCGAAGATGGCGGGGAGGCGCAGATTATCGAAGTGAGGGCCAATCCGGAGTGGAGTTTCGAGAGCGGCGCATCGTGGCTGAAAGTCTCCGCAGGCGAGGGAAGTACGCTGGAGGTCTCCGTAGACCCCAATGCAGACGGGGAGCGCAATGCGGAAATCACGTTGCAGGCAGGCGAGGCGACCGCATCCATCCGGGTCTATCAGCTCGGTGCACGGGGATTGAGTGCCCGGTACAGGCTGCTCGAACAGTTGAACAGCGCCGTGATGTCGCCCAGCGGCAGGTATGTGGGCGGTTTTTATACGGATGTTCTCGGCGAGAACGGATTTCAGTACACCGCAGTGGTCATCGATCTCGAAACGGACAAGTGGCATGAGTTCGGTCCCTATCCGGAGACGCTGTTCGGTTTTACAGAGGCCGAGGTGGTGACCGACCAGGGCGTACTGTATATCTCCGATTCGACCAACGGGGGCTGTGTCGCGTTCGACCTCGACGGTACCTATACCGTTCCCAAGTCGATTGCGGGATACGGACCGTTGGTAATGCAGAGTTCCTCCGTCGACGGTTCGGTCATGGTCGGTTATACGGAGGGGACTCCCTACGGATGTATGTACGGGCCCGTCAAGGTGGTGGACGGCGAGGTGAAACCGCTGCCGCTGCCCGAGGAGGGCAATTTCCGGAACGAGGAGTGGTGGGCCGGTATCCTGGCCCGCGGTATGTCGGCCGACGGTTCGGTGGTGTACGGCACCTCGTGGGAGAACTACGACTACGGGATGGCCTATTGGGACAAGGACGGCAACGTGGACTGGGTGGGCAGTGACCTGCGCACGGTGACGACCGTACAGAGGCCCAATCCGCTCGACGGTACTCTCTACGACTACAATATCGTGAACGGCATGATATGCTGGGCGAACCAGACGCAGATAAGCCCCAACGGCACCTGGATAGCAGGTACCTACCGTACGGAGGAGTATGACAAGGAGAACGACGAGGTACTGCAGGCGAACTATCCCGCTTTCTTCAACACGGAGACCAAGACGACCACGGTGTTCGACGAATATGCCGGTTGTGTGGCCATGGGTGTCACCGACGACGGCCTCGGCCTTATCGGTATACAGGGGATGGGCGTGAACAGCGGTTTCATCGTGGACCTCGCATCGAAAACCAAGGTAGACGACATGCTGCCGTGGATAAGGAGTGAATTCGGCATCATCATTTCCGAGGGGGCGATACATTACCTCACGCCCGACCGGCAGAAGGTATTCGGTGCCAAACTTCGGTATGAGCAGAACGGTGCGGTGACCACGCTGTATTGGTATGTCGCTCCGGCACTGAACAATTGACGGCCCGTACGGCTTCGGCTGCACCGATTGACGAACCGCCGCATCCTGAAGATGCGGCGGTTTTTTCGTGTCGGGTGCGGAAAGGAGAGGCGGCGGTTGTCGCCGTGCAAGAGAGGCCGGTTATCCGTCCGGGGCGGTGCCCGTCGGCTGCCGTCCGGCGGTGTCATGGCACACCGGTACGGTCGGAAGAATTATGAATGATAATTTGCATAATTATGAATTTATCAAAACAGAGGAAAATTATTTTTAAATTCATCTATAATGTTGTGATATTATTTAAATGATATTATATTTGCTGTAAATTGGCTGTTGCACGGATAAGTATGCTGCGTGTGATGGCCGTGACGAATAGTTATTGCTAACTTAATTTTTAATTTTAACTAATCTATTATGAAAAAAAATGTAGCCGTCGTGTTGTCCGCAGTTGTAACGGCCGCGGTTCTGGGAAGCTGTACCGACCCGAAGGGGGCGGGAGAGGAGCACTTCATCAAGGTGGATGATGCGGAGCTTTCGTTCCTTGCCGACGACAGCAGGTCTGTGACCGTGGGCGTCAGGGCTTACCCGGCCGAGTGGAGCGTCGAGAGCGATGCATCGTGGATACGATACACCGAATCGGAGGGGGCGGTAGCCATTACCGTGGCGCCCAATACCGGCGATGCGGAGCGTAAGGGAGTCATTACCGTGACGGCCGGTCAGGCCCGGCAGGAAATCGGCGTTTGGCAGTTGGGTCAGAGCGGCTTCGACGGTGCCCGATACCGTTTGCTGGACGACCTGTACGGCAACTGTCTCATCTCTCCGAACGGACGGTATGCGGGAGGGTATTATCTGGATTACGATGAGAACGACCATACCATTTATTTTCCCGTGATTATCGACATAGCAACCGACGAACGGGTCGTTTTCGGACCCTTCCCGAAATCGATGTTCTCTTTCTCCGATGCGATGGCGATAACTTCGCAGGGGACGCTCTTCCTTGACGATGGCGTGGGCGGCGGCGTAGTGGGATTCACCCTCGACGGAGATTATTTCAGTACCGAGGTTGCGCCCGGTTTTAAGAGCAGGACGGTGATAACGGGCAGCTCGCTGGACGGCAGTGTGATGGTAGGTTACGGTACCGGTTCCCCGGAGGGGCATACCTACGGCCCGGTGAAGGTGGTGGACGGCGAGTACCGGCCGCTGCCCCTGCCCGAACTCAACTATCGCGACATGCCGCACGACCAAGGCATCCTTGCGTTCGGCATATCGGCTGACGGGACGGTGATATACGGAAGTACGTGGGATAACCTCGACGCAGGTATGGTCTATTGGGACAAGGAGGGCAACGTACACCATGTGGGCGAAGACGTGCGTGATGTCCGGGAAGTCACGATGGTCGATGCGCTGGGCGAGGAGTATCAGTACAATCTGTGCGACGGCGTGATGACGTGGGCCGGTGCGGGCAATGCAAGCCCCAGCGGCAGGTGGCTTGCCGGGACATTCTGTACCGAGACGCTCAGCGAGGACCGACGCGAGGTCTATACCTCCTATTGTCCCGCCTTCTTCAATACGGAAACCAAGACTACAGTGATATTCGATGAACTCGGCGGATTCGGCGGCAGCGCCGTCACGGACGACGGCATCGGTTTCGTGGGCAGTACGGACGGTATGGCGAGCTGCCGTGTAGTCGATGTGAATACGGGCGTCCAGCTCTACGGTTCATTGGCGGAGTGGGTGCGTGCCGAATTCGATATCGTCATCCCCGGCGGGGCGTTGATGTATATCTGCCCGGACGGCAGGTCCTTCATGGGAACCAGCCTGACGACGGGTATCGGCGGGGCCGAGAACATATTTTGGTACGTGGCCGACCCGAACGAGCAGTGACGTAAGCGAGTGCATGCGCCGGTGAGGCGCAGGGCGGTCAAGTCCGCCGGTCCCGAAAGGCCGGCGGACTTTTTTTGTCGGACGGGAACGTCGTTTCGGAAAGCCGTATCCGGGAGTCGGCTGAAAACGGGCGCCTGTCGGGAGGACGGTATCTCTTTTTGACCGGAAACGGCCGGAAATCCGGATTTTTTTCGTAATCGTCTTGATATATTATTGCAAAATATTCGGCGCGTTTTTATATTTGCAAAACGCGCCGGTGCACAGGCCGTTTTATGTTGAACCTAAATACGACAGATTATCAATCTCTATGAAAACTGACTTCAGAATCTTTGTTTGCCTGCTGCCGGCCGTTGTGCTGTCGGGCTGCAAGACCCTCGGAGAGGTCGAAACGCATTATGTCAAATTGGATTATGCGGAGTATTCGTTCCGGGCCGCCGGAAACCAGCCGCTGGTCGTCGAGGTGAGGACGAGTCCTGCCGAATGGAGTGCCGAGAGCGACGCTTCGTGGTGCAGGTATACCGAAGATGAGTTCGGTCTCACCATTACGGTCGACGACAACGTGGCGGAGGCGGAGCGCCGGGCGGTGATAACCGTTACCGCGGGCACGGCTTCGCAGGAGATAGAGGTGTGGCAGCTCGGCGCGGAGACGGGTGTTCCCTCCCGCTACCGCTACATGATTGACTATTTCGGCGGCGTTATTTCGCCTAACGGGAAGTGGTTCGGTGCCTTCTACAACGATTACGACGAGAACGACAATACCATCAACTATCCGGTTATCATCAATATAGAGACCGATAAACGCATCGTTCTCGGGCCCTATCCGGCTTCGATGTTCGGCCTGGCGGATGCGATGGCCATCACCGACCAGGGGACGCTCTACATAGATGACAGCGTCAATGGCGGCGTGGTCGGCTTCACGCCCGACGGCGACTACTTCCTTTCCCAAGCGGCGCCCGGTTTCAGCGGTGCCACCGTTATCGAAGGCAGCGCACTGGACGGGCGCGTCATGGTGGGCTGGGGTACCGGTTCGCCCGAAGGGTACACGTACGGTCCGGTGAAAATAGTGGACGGCGAGTACCAGCCGCTTCCGCTTCCCGAGCTCAATTACCGCGGCGACGAACACGACCAGGGTGCCATGGCCCGCGGTATCTCGGCCAACGGCGAAATCATCTACGGTTCGACCTGGGATAACGAGGATGCCGGCATGATTTGGTGGGATGCCGAAGGGACTGCCCGCTATGTGGGTGAGGATGTCCGCAATGAGCGGGAGGTGACGATGGTCGATTGGAGCGGCTCGGAGTACACCTATACGCTGGTGGACGGCGTGCAGACCTGGAGCGGAGCCGGACAGGCGAGTCCCGACGGCAAGTGGCTGGCCGGTACTTTTACGGTGGAGTCGTTGAACGAGACGCGCGACAGGATAAATTCCACTTACTATCCGGCCTATTTCAATACCGAGACCGGGCAGACGACCGTTTTGGAGGATTATGAGGGTTACGGCGGCTGCGGCGTGACCGACGAGGGGTTCGCATTCATGGCGGCGGTCGGCGGTATGGGCGGCAGCGGCCCGGTGGTGAATTTGGAGAACGGTGCTACGGTGGCTTATGCGTCGCTCGAAGAGTACGTGCAGGAGAGGTTCGGTATCAACGTTCCCTCGGGCGGGCAGTTCAAGTACATGGCGGCCGACGGTTCCGTATTGCTGGCCTCGACGGTGATTGCGGCGCCGTGGGGGGCCGATATCGCGACGTGGTACGTCGCGAAGAGAGGACAGGAAAGTGAATGAAGCAACGGCACATTACATAAGGTGCATTAATTATTCGTCGGCGTCGGTGCCCCTCAGGGGTGCCGACGTTTTTTGTCGTTGCTCCGTGTGCTCCTCCGCGGGCATGGGAGCGGTATCCGCTGCCGGCAGGAGGGCGGATACTACCGGCAGCCCATGCCGGCGGAAGTTCTCTCCGTTCCTCTCGGCATGGAGAAGTTGCGGGCGGAAATAGGCTGCAGGTGTCTCCGGAGGCACTCGCAGGCCGGTTCGGATGTTGTAAACCCCTTTCGGATGTGTCTTATTTGACTTTTGCCGGCGAAAGGATGTTGTTTTATATCGAGAAAGTCCGTGTGAAGTGCCAAAGTTCGTTAGTTGTTGTTTTTTTTAATAATGATATTTTATTATGTGAAATCTATTGCTATATTTGTAATCCGAGAAAATAGAGCGGAGAGTTTTATTGTGTGATGCCGGTAATTCCGGTGCCTGTATAACCTAATTAAATGACGTAATAAATTATGTTTAAACGTTTGCGCATCATCTTTGTAATTGTTGCTGCAGCTTTCGCATGGGCGTGCAACAACGGTGGGTCGACGGAGACCCATTACATCAAACTCAGTGATTCCGCCCTGACCTTCAACGGGGCGGGCAACGCTTCCCGGACGGTGACCGTGGCTTCCAGTCCGGCGGATTGGAAGGCGGAACCCGCCGTTTCGTGGATTAAGATAACGGAGACGGGAAAGAACAGCTTCGTCCTGACGGTGGATGACAGCAATGTCGCCGAAGAAAGGGAGGGCATTATCACCGTGACGGCCGGCCAGGCAACGGTGGAGGTGAAAGTTTCGCAGCTTCCGATGGATACGGAGTTCGCACGTTTCCGTACCATGTATGAATACGAGAACGGCATGGTGATGTCGCCGAGCGGCAAGTATGCCGGCGGCTTCTATGCTACGCTGGACGAGGACGGTTCGCTGCTTTATCATGCCGTCGTCACCGAGGTCGAGACGGACAGGAAATACGAATTCGGCCCGTACCCGATATCGCTGTTCGAATTCGGATACCCGAACGCAATAACCGACCAGGGAACCATCGTTTTCAGCACCAAGACGGCCGGGAACTACGTCATCAATCTCGACGGTACCTATTATGAGCTTGCCACGCCGACAGGGATGAGTGCGCATCCGAGTGTGGCGAGTACCTCCGCGGACGGCAATGTTTGGGTCGGTTATGCCATGAAAAGCATGAACGACGGCCACGGTTCGCTCTACTGGCCGCTGAAATGGGTGGACGGTGAAGCGCAGGAGCTGAAGATGCCCGCCACGAGTTACAGGGGCGAAGAGTACACCAGCGCCCAGTTCCTGAACGGTGTGATGGCCCGCGGCATTTCGGCCAACGGCGAAATCATCTACGGTTCGACCTGGGATAACTTCGATTTCGGCATGGTTTATTGGGACAGGAGCGGGGAGCCTCATTTCGTGGGCGAAGATGTGCGTAAGGTAAAGCCTGTACAGCGGTCCGACGGTATGGGCGACTACTATGATTACAACCTCGTGGACGGTATCATCTGCTATGCGAGCGCGTCGCAGGTGAGCCCCAATGGCAAATGGCTCGCAGGTACCTATCGGAAGGAAGAGCTTGCTGACGATGAGATGTCCATTGAGGAGACCTATT
Source organism: Tidjanibacter massiliensis (assembly GCF_900104605.1). Classification (NCBI taxonomy): domain Bacteria; kingdom Pseudomonadati; phylum Bacteroidota; class Bacteroidia; order Bacteroidales; family Rikenellaceae; genus Tidjanibacter; species Tidjanibacter massiliensis. Next base: position 2,163,471 of record NZ_LT629960.1, read on the forward strand.
ATGCCGCTTTCTTCAATACCGAGACGGGGACTACTTATATTATAGATGAATACGGCCCTACGACAGGGTGCGGCGTTACGGATGACGGCGAAGGATTCGTCGGCATCGGCAGCTCGATGTGTACCAGCAGCATCGTGGTGGATGTGGAGACGGGCATCAAGCTCGGCACCGCTCAGGAATGGGTGTACGATACTTTCGGTATCCATGTTCCTGACTGCCGTCTCGAACTGTGCTGTGCAGGCAAGGAGGTGATAACGGGTGCGACACCCTTGTCGGATGCCGTATTGGGTATAGTGGACGGTTATTTCTACGTAGCCCCGCCGGCAGGCAAGTAGGCGGCAGGGATGTGGGGCGTGTCGTCGTCCCGCAGCGGAAAGAAAGACAGTATCAGCGGTGCGAAAGCACCGCCGATACTGTCTTTATCCGTTCCGTATTCTTTTGCGGGATGTACCGGACGGAGGGTCGGGACTGCGGAAACATGCCTGCATGTCTGCGGTTGCGTCTGCGGGACTGAGGGCTTGCTGCGATGCACGCCGTACGACCGGGCGTGGCGTCTCTCTGCTGGCGGGACAGCATCATGCGGCTCCTTTTTCTGCCGGTGTCCCGTTCCGGTCGGCTGGCGACAGAAGGACGGACTGTGCGCAGGTAAGGAGGTTCGGTCGCTGAGGGCTGTTGTGCGGCGGGAAACGGTATCGGGTGGGCGGCTTTCATCTGTGTAATGGCATTAATACGAATTTTTTCTAAGGATAAAAACAAAATTCGTGATAATATATATTGTTGTTATAATAAAACATATGGCATATATTTGCAAAAACCGATGGGAAATGCGTCGGTTGCATACGGGACGAAAGACTTACCAATCTTACTGTATATTTTATAAACCGATTTTGTATTACTGCTAAATGTTTGCTTGAATTATGAAGAAGGGATTTTACATCCGGGCTGCTTTGCCTTTCGCGTGTGTAGCCCTGCTCGGGGGGTGTACGGCACCTGGCGGGACCGACACGCAGTACATTCGGCTGAGCGATGCCGCATGTTCTTTTCAGGGAACGGGCAACCGGCCCGTGACCATCGAGGTGCACACCAATCCGGCGACGTGGAAGGCCGAAGCGTCGGCCTCGTGGGTGAAGGTATCCGATGTGACGGCCACTTCGTTTACCATCGAGGTCGTCGATAACGATACCAACGAAATGCGGGAGGCGGAGATAACCGTAACGGCCGGCCAGGCGGAAGAGGTCATCGAAGTGATGCAGATGGTCGGAGACCACTCCTTCCCGCGTTACCGGTGCAGACCGGAAGTTTTTCAAAACTTGGCGCCCATGTCGCCGAACGGAAAGTATGTCGGCAGTTTTTATTATGGTCAGGACGAATCGGGCACGACCGTGTTCTACCCCGTGATAATCGATGTGGAAAAGGACGAATGGCACGAACTGGGGCCGTTCCCCTACACGTTGTTCGAACTGGGTGAGACCTCCTGCATGACCGATAACGGCGAGGTGATTATTGCGGCGCTGAACGATGCCAACATCCTGTTCGACCTCGACGGGAACTATACGAAGATAGAGCCTCCTGCAGGTTATACGAATTATCCGGAAATCAGCCAGGTGTCGGCGGACGGTACGATGGTCGGCTGGGCAAGCAAGGGAGGTGTCTCCTCTCCGTTCAAATGGGTGGACGGCGTGGCAGAGGAGCTTCCCAAGCCCGAACTGAACTACCGGGACGAGCCGATAGGCGATGTACAGGCCCGTGGCATTTCGGCTGACGGCCGCATCATTTACGGTACGACCTGGGACAACAGGGACTATGGTCTGGTATACTGGGACGAGAACGGTGAAGTGCATTACGTGGGTGAGGACGTGCGTTACTGCCGTCCGGTGGACAGGCCCGATGGCTATGGAGGCACCTATAAGTACAACCTGTGCGACGGCATGTGGACTTCGGCGACCAAAACCAACGTGAGTCCGAACGGGAAATACATCGCCGGAACATTCCGCCGGGAAGCTTTGGAGGAAGGAGCCGAATCGTCCGTCGTAGAGACGAATTACCCCGCATTCTTCAATACGGAGACCGGCAAGACGGTAATATTCGAGGAACTCGTCGGGGGCGGCGGCGTAGCTGCGACGAGCGACGGTTTGGGCTTTACGGTCGATGATACTTTCGGGTCTTCGTCGGGTATGGTAGTGGATATCGAGAACGGCGTTGTTCTTGGAGATGCTCTCGAATGGATACAGGAGAATTACGGCATCATCGTACCGTCGGGATATATCACCTATATGCCCGACAGCAAGGACCGGTTCCAGGGGGGGATGCTGTGGACGGGGGGAGCTGCCGTACAGGGCGTCAATTGGTACGTAGCTCCTCCGGCAAAATAGGACTTACAGTCATTTTCATAGGTTACATAGGTTTTCAGGTGGTGCGCCGGACAAAAATTGTCCGGCGCACTTTTTATGGTATTTGTAATAGGTATTATGTGACAAATATACTTGTGTTGTGTTGATTTATTTTTAATAAAATGGCATAAAAGTGAATTTACATATGTTGTTGTTATAATCAAATATATTATGTAAATTTGCAAAAAGAAATGAACGGCCCGTTGAGAGGGCGGGCGGCAAAGAGCATTTACCAATCTTACCATTTGATAACCAACCAATCCAATTGTATTACTACTTAACAAGTTTGCTGAAATGATGAAAAACGGATTTTATGTACGGGCGGCCTTACCCTTCGTGTGTACGGCCCTGCTGCTGACGGGCTGTAAAACCGAGGGCGTGTCCGAAACGCAGTACGTGCGGCTGAGCGATGCTGCCTGCGCCTTTCGGGGCGAGGGGAACAGCCCCCTGACCATCGAGGTGCATGCCAACCCGGCGGAATGGAAGGCCGAGGCGCTGGCCTCGTGGGTAGAGGTGACCGAGGTCACGGCCACCTCTTTCACCGTTGCGGTCGCCGACAACGATTCGGCCGACACGCGCAAGGCGGAGATAGCCGTGAGGGCCGGTGCGGCCGAGCAGACCATCGCAGTGGTGCAATTGGCCAAAGACCATGTTTTCCCGCGTTACCGCTGTCATCCGGAGTTCCAGTACGGCACGGCCATGTCGCCGGGCGGACACTATGCCGGCGGTTTTTATTCGACGTATGACGAGGAGGGCAATGTCAATCAGCATCCCGTTATTATCGACGTGGCAACCGGTGCATGGACGGCTCTGGGCCCCTATCCGAACGGCCTGTTCCGTCTGTTCCAGACGATGTGTATCAGCGATGCCGGTGAACTGGTAATCGCCTGCGACGACGGTTGTGTGGTGATGACTCCCGACGGTAACTATTTTCGTCTGGAGGTGCCCGCCGATTTTACGGGTCTTCCGAAGGTGTCGCAGGTCTCCTCTGCGGGCACCTGGGTAGGATGGGCGCGTAAAAACGGGTCGTCGTGTCCGCTGAAGTGGGTGGACGGTGTGGCGGCAGAGCTTCCGAAACCCGCGCTGAATTACCGTGACGAGCCGATAGGCGACGTGCAGGCCCGCGGCATCTCGGCCGACGGCCGCATCGTTTACGGAACCACGTGGGATAACCTCGATTTCGGCATGGTCTATTGGGACGAAGCCGGCGAAGTACATTATGTGGGCGAGGATGTGCGTTACTGCCGTCCGGTGGAGCGTCCGGACGGTCACGGAGGAACTTTCACGTATAACCTGTGCGACGGGATGTGGACGACGGCCACCAATACCAATGTCAGTCCGAACGGGAAATACATCGCCGGAACGTACCGTATCGAGAGCCTGAGTGCCGACGGTTCCGAGAAAAACGAGCGAAACTATCCGGCCTTCTATAATACCGAAACGCAAAAAACCGTCGTTTTTGACGACCTGCCTGGAGGAGGCGCCCTGAGTGCGACGAGCGACGGTCTGGGCTTTACGGCTGACAGTACCTTCGGCCCCAGCTCCGGTAAGGTGGTGGATATCGAGAACGGCATCGTACTTGGGAGCGCCCTCGAATGGATAGAATCCACTTACGGTATCCGCATTCCGAGCGGTTATATCACCTACATGCCCGACAGCAGGGACAGGTTCCTCGGCGCCATGTTGTTTACCGGCGGTCCGGTGGTCGAGGGCATCAACTGGTATGTCGGGCCGGCGAGATAGGGAACGGGGCGGTTTTTCCGGAATGCCGGGTCATTTTTCATAGGTTACATAGGTTTTCAGGTGACAGGCCGGACGCTATACGCGTCCGGCCCGTTGTTTTCGTGCGTCCGGTGTGTCTTTCCGCACGCCATTCGGAGTGCGGCCCTTTTGTTTGAAAATTTCATCGGAATTGTGTAATATATATATTGTTGTTATAATGAATCCTGTTGCGTATATTTGTCAAAACAGGAGGCAGGGGATTCCGGTGCTCCTGCTGCCGCAGACGAAGGCTTACCAATCTTACATTATATTATATAACCAACCAATCTATTACTACACAAAAATGTTTGCTTCGATTATGAGAAAAGGAATTTATGTACGGGCTGCTTTGCCTTTCGCATGTGCGGCCATGCTGCTGACCGGGTGTACGACTCCCGGAGAAACCGACACGCAGTACATCCGGCTGAGCGATGCCGCATGCTCTTTCCAGGGAGCGGACAACCGGCCCGTGACCGTCGAGGTGCATGCCAACCCGGCGGAATGGAAGGCCGAGGCATCGGCTTCGTGGGTAACGATATCCGATGTGACGGCCACTTCGCTTACCGTCGAGGTCATCGACAATGATACCGAGGGTACGCGCGAGGCGGAGATAACCGTGACGTCCGGTGTGGCGGAGGCGGCCATCCGTATCGTGCAGGTGGCCAAAGACTACGTCTTTCCGCGTTACCGCTGCCATCCGGAATTCCAGTACGGCACGGCTATGTCGCCGAGCGGTCGGTATGCCGGCGGTTTCTATTGGGAGTATGACGACGAGCGCAATCTGAACTGCTATCCGGTGGTGATAGATGTCGCCACGGGTGAGTGGACCGAACTCGGACCATATCCCCAAACGCTTTTCAGCCTTTTCAGCACCTCCTGCATCAGCGATTACGGCGATTTGGTCATAGCGACCGAGAACGATGGGAACGTCATGTTCCGTCTCGACGGCAGTTACGAGGAGTTCAAGACTCCGGCGGGCTTCACGAGCAATCCGCAGATAAGCCAGGTTGCGGCCGACGGTACGTGGGTAGGCTGGTGTGGCAAAGACGGTACCTCGTATCCTGTCAAATGGGTGGACGGTGTGGCGGTAGAGCTCCCGAAGCCCGCGCTGAATTACCGTGACGAGCCGATAGGCGACGTGCAGGCCCGCGGCATCTCGGCCGACGGCCGCATCGTTTACGGTACGACGTGGGATAACTTCGATTTCGGCATGGTCTATTGGGACGAAGCCGGCGAAGTACATTATGTGGGCGAGGACGTGCGTTACGTCCGGACGGTGGACAGGCCCGACGGATACGGCGGTACCCGGAAATACAACCTCGCTGACGGGATGTGGACGACGGCCACCAACACCAACGTCAGCCCGAACGGGAAATACATCGCCGGTACGTTCCGGAGGGAGAGCATGGACGAAACCGGTCAGGTGAACGAAACGAACTACCCGGCCTTTTTCAACACCGAAACCGGTAAGACGGTGATATTCGAGGAGCTCGTCGGAGGCGGAGGCGTTTCGGCGACGAGCGACGGCCTGGGCTTTACGGTTGACAGCACGTTCGGGCCGAATTCCGGCAAGGTGGTGGATATCGAGAACGGCATCGTGCTCGGGAGCGCCCTCGAATGGATAGAGTCCACGTACGGTATTCTGGTTCCGGCCGGCTACATCACCTACATGCCCGACAGCAAGGACAGGTTCCTCGGCGCCATGCTGTATACCGGCGGTCCGGTGGTCGAGGGCATCAACTGGTACGTCGGACCGGCGAGATAGAACACGATTGTTTTCATAAAATTTTTCAGGCGGGTGCGCCGGGCGGTTTTCGTTCGGTGCACCTTTTTTTGTGCGTGCGTTTCGCCGCGCAGGTTTCCCGGAGGCCCCGTCCGATTCCTTTGTTTTTCCGGAATAATCTTTTTAATAAAAAAGGGGCTGAAAATGTTTTATATATATCATTGTTATAATCTCATAGACTATATATATTTGTAAAAAAGAGCAGAAGGTGCGACGGTTGTCGTATCGCAAAGAGGGCTTACCAATCTTGTTTTTATATAACCATTAATCGTATTACTGCTTTAAAATGTTTGCCTCAATTATGAAAAAGGAATTGTACTTTCGGGCTGCTTTGCCTTTTGTGTGTGCGGCCATGCTGCTGACCGGGTGTAAGACTTCCGGAGAGACCGACATGCAGTACATCCGGCTAAGCGACGTCACATGCTCTTTTCAGGGAACTGGCAACTGGCCTGTGACCATCGAGGTACATGCCAATCCGGCCGCATGGAAGGCTGAAGCATTGGCCTCGTGGGTGAAGGTTGCCGATGTGACGGCTAACTCGCTTACTGTCGAAGTTATCGACAACGATACGGAAAATGCGCGCGAGGCGGAGATAACCGTGACGGCCGGTGAGGCGGAGGCGGTCATTCGTATCGTACAGGTGGCGAAAGACCACGTCTTTCCGCGGTACCGGTACTATCCGGAGTTTTACAGCATCGCGATGTCGCCGAGCGGCGTCTATGTCGGCGGTTTCTATAAGGATTACGACGAGGACGGCAATTACAACGTCTTTCCGGTCGTCATAGACGTGGAGACGGAGGAGTGGCACCGGCTCGGCCCCTGGCCGAATTCGCTCCTGACCTTGTTCCAGACGGCCTGTGTGGGCGACAACGGCGATATGGTCATAGCGACTGAAAACGACGGGTGTATCAAATTCGACCTCGACGGCAATTACGAGCTGTTGAAGGCTCCGGCCGGCTTTACGGGTAACCCGCAGATAAGTCAGGTGTCGGCTGCCGGCATCATGGTGGGCTGGTCTGCCAAAAACGGTACTTCGTATCCGTTCAAATGGGTGAACGGTGAGGCGGTAGAGCTCCCGAAGCCCGCACTGAACTACCGCGACGAGCCGATAGGCGACGTGCAGGCCCGCGGCATCTCGGCCGACGGACGGATAATATACGGCACGACCTGGGACAACTACGATTTTGGCATGGTCTATTGGGACGAAGCCGGCGAGGTACACTATGTGGGCGAAGATGTGCGGTACTGTCGGCCGATAGAGATTCCCGACGGCTACGGCGGTACCTATAAATACAATTTGTGTGACGGTATGTGGACTTCGGCAACCAATACCAATGTCAGTCCCAACGGTAAATACATTGCCGGAATCTACCGGGTAGAAAGCTGGTCTGATGAAGAACAGACGGTTGAGGAAACGAACTATCCGGCCTTCTACAATACCGAGACCGGCAAGACGGTGATATTCGAGGAACTCGTCGGGGGTGGCGGTGTTTCGGCGACGAGCGACGGCCTCGGATTTACTGCCGATTCCGTAGTGGCGGCCTCTTCCGGAATGGTGGTGGATATCGACGACGGTACGGTGATTGGCAGTATGGTGGAATGGATAAGGGATAATTACGGTATCATCATTCCGAGCGGTTACCTCACCTATATGCCCGACAGCGGTGACCGATTCTTCGGAGCCATGCTCTCTGCTGCAGGGCCTGTAGTAGAGGGTGTGAATTGGTTCGTTTGCCCCGAGCGGTAGAATGGATAGTTGTTTTCAAAAGTTTTTATAGGTTTTCATAGGTTTTCAGTGACGGGCCGGACGCTTAGTGTCCGGCCCGTGTTGTTAGGGAAAGACAGTGCCGGACGGCTGGCGCTGAATGCAGGTAGGTATCGCCGGCCGATTCTTTTCACGTGTTTTAGGTATTGCCGGAGCTAGGCGGACACCCTACTTTTGTCTTCAGATAAAAAGATTTTTAGCCATTTCTTTAAAGTCGGTAAGGCCGGCCCCCGCGGCCGGCCTTTTGTCTATTTTGACGGAATGTTATCTTTGCAGAAAACAACATACGCCATGCAGAGAACAGGAAAATATACCAAGGACGACCCGATGAGCGACCTGGTCAGCGACAACTACAGGATATTACTGCTTATGAGCCGCTTCGGTATCGGGCTCGGTTTCGGGGAGAGTTCCATAGGCGAAGTGTGCCGTGCCAACGGCGTGGATACCTCCACCTTCCTTATCGTGACCAACATGATGCTTTACGATGAGATTCCGGCCGATGCCTACGACAAGGTCTCGATGGAGGGTCTCCTCTCCTACCTGCACAACTCGCACGACTACTTTCTCGGATTCCGCCTGCCGGCCATCCGGGAGAAACTCGCTGCGGCGGTGGGGACGGGCAGCGACCTTTCGCGGGCCATCATGAAATATTTCGACGACTATACGGCCGGTGTCCATACCCACATGGCCTACGAAGAGGAGGTGGTGTTCCCCTACGTACGCGCCCTGCTGGAGGGGCGCCGCCAGCAGGATTACAGCATCGACATCTTCAGCCGGCACCACGACCAGGTGGAGACGCTGCTCACGGAGTTCAAGAACATACTGATTAAATACTACCCGTCGGCCAGTACGAACGAAATCAACAACGTGCTGTTCGACATCTTCAACTGCGAGAACGACCTCGCTTCCCACAATGCCGTGGAGGACCTGCTGTTCGTCCCGGCAGTCGGAAGGCTGGAGAAAAGAGTGGAGGAGGAAGGATGAGCGTTACGGTCAAGATAACGGTGGCGGAGCCTTCGGTCATCATACGCAGCGGCATCATCGCCGTGATAGGGAGTGCCGAGAACCTGAAGGCCGAGATTTACGAGGTGAGCGAAATCGACCAGTTGCGGAACGTGCTTTCGTGGCAGCATCCGGATATTCTGCTGGTGAATCCCGCATCGCTCGGCCTCTTTCCGCTGCAGCAGCTCAAGAAGGATACGGGCAATCCCGACATGAAATGCGTCGCACTGCAGTTCGCATTTACCGACCATGCCGCCCTGAAAAGTTACGACGATGCCATATCGGTGTACGACAGTGCCGAGACGGTGAACGACAAACTCGCCCGGCTGGTCAGCGAACCGGAGCGCGACAAGCGGCACGAATCGCTGAGCGGACGGGAAAAGGAGGTCATCGCCTGCGTGGTGCAGGGTATGACCAACAAGCAGATAGCCGACAAGCTCTTCATATCGACGCATACGGTCATCACCCACCGGCGCAACATATCCGCCAAACTCGGCATCCACAGTCCGGCCGGTCTGACGATTTACGCCATCGTAAACAAGCTGGTGGAGCTGGACGACATCAAGGACTCCGTAGAGGAGCAGCTCCCCGGAGATTAGGATTGCAGCCGGAACCGCGGGCCTGCCGCTGAGAGTCAGCGCTGGCGGTAACGGGCTACCGTACCCGCCTCCACGAACTCCGCCTTGGCTGCTGTCCATGCCCGGAAATGGGGCGAGGCGTTATGCGCGGCGACGGCCTCTTCGTCTGCCCACCGTTCGATGAAACAGAAGGCGCGGCTGTCGGCCACATCCTCGTAAAGGTCGTAAAAGACGTTGCCGCGTTCGGCACGGCTCGCTTCGATGAGAGGCTGTACCGCTTTCAGAAAATCCTCCTGTTTGCCCTCCCTTATCACATTTCTGGCTACTATCGTTATCATATCGTTCGTTGTTGGTGTCGTGTCGGTACTATCCCTGTCGCGTGCGGTCAGGCGATGTCGGCAGTCCAGTAGGAGAAGGTACGGCGCGAACCGTCCTCCATGCCGACCTCCTGCGACCAGCGGTAGGGTTCTCCCAGCCGAAAGGCGACGGACTGCCGGAAGAGGGGCCCGCCGTAACAGAGCGTATGGTATTCGCCGTTCTCGCCGCAGAGGTCGATTCCGGCGGGGAAGTCCGCCACCGTCGCGCGGTTCAGTCTGCGGCCGATATACTCCCTGCCCAATCGCTCTGCCCAGGTCGTGGTGATGACCGCCTCCAGTCCCGAAGCGAGGAACGCTTCCATGGCCTTCTGCGGCGAGAGTTCCCAAAGCGGTTCCACCACCTCGATACCGTAGGGCCGTAGACGCTCTTCGCGGTAGGTGCGGACGTCGTGCAGAAAGATGTCGCCGAAGATGAAACGGGTGACTCCCTGTGACCGGAACCGTTCGGCAGCCAGCCGCATGGCATGCGTATCGTGTTCCGGCTCCCCTCCCGGCGTTACGTTCACCGTGCAGAGCGGAATGCCGATGGATGCGGCCTGTGCCCGGAGCACCCGTTCGGGAATGGCGTGCATTGTGGAGCGGCCGTCGGCGCCGCTGACCGTCGTCAGAAGCGATACGACGTCGTATTTCTCCGAGCGCAGGGCTGTCAGCAGTGCGAGCGCCGAATCCTTGCCTCCGCTCCAGTTGAAGACGGCTTTCATGCGTGCGTCCATTCCGATTCCTCCGTCTTTTCTTTTGTGAACAGTCCGCCGACCAGCGTGAAGTAGGGGGGCAATACGGGGCCTTCGCTCCAGCGCAGCGGGAGACCGAGCAGTTCTTTCGCCGTGCGGGCCACGTCGAACCCGCAGGCTTCCAGCGAAGTGCGGGCCCGGTCGGGATAACGGCACGGTTTCCCCTCGGTACGCAGACAGCCGCCCTGGCCGCACAGCAAACAGCTGCCCGCAAAAAGGGCCCGGCTGCCGGGATGACGCTTTTCCGCTTCCAGCAGGCGGGCATCCATCGGTCGGCGGGCATCCTCTACGATGGCATAGGCGGCTGCGGCCGCTTCGGATACGTCGGCCGGCCGGTGCCGTTCCTTGGCGTCCAATGTTGCGACCGCCCCGATGATGCGGATGTGGCCGTAGCCGGCAAGCCGTTCCAGCGGGTCGGTATCGAAAGGCGGACAACCCCATATCCGGCCGTAATTACCGCATGCCCGGCAATATTCCTCGATGCGGCGTGTGTCGCAGTAGCTGCGGAGGTAATCTCCGGCGGGCAGGTTGGCGGTTATGTAGCGGGTACAGGGCATCTCGGTGCCTGCAAAGATAGCGAACGCGCGGCGGATTGCCGCACTTTTTTCCGTCGGCTTCATTCCCTGTGGACATTTCTATTTTTTGTAAAGCGGCCGTAACGCTTTCGTAACGGGCTCCGGGTAGTTTTGCGGCGTCAAATAATTGTTCGGGATAAAGATATGAGATTGTACACACCGAGAATTCTGTCGTTTTTTCTTGCGCTGTGCCCCTTCCTTGCGGCGGAGGCGGCGCAGCCGCTTTACTCCGTGTCGGGAAGGGTGACCGATGCCGCCACGGGCGAACCGGTGACAGGCGCCGTAGTCATGGTCAAGGATACCTACAAGGGAACCGAAACCGATATGGAGGGCCGTTGGCGCCTCGACAACCTTGCCGCGGGGGATTATACGTTCGCCGTCAGTTTCATCTCCTACAAGAGCATCGAGGTGTCGTGCAGGGTGGCCGCCGATGTGGAGGGGGTGGATGTCTGCCTCGAAAGCGATTCGGAAGAGGTCGAAGAGGTGGTCGTGAAGGCCCGTATGCGGAGCGACACCGAGATAGCCATGCTCGGAACGATAAAGGCCGTTCCGCAGGTCACGAGCGGTGTTTCGGCGGCCCAGATATCGAAAAGCCCCGACCGGAACGCTTCGGAAGTCGTCCGTCGCGTCCCCGGCATCACCATCATAGACGACCGTTTCATCATCGTGCGCGGCCTGTCGCAGCGCTACAACAACGCATGGATAAACGGACTGGCCGTCCCGAGTACCGAGACAGACAGCCGTGCCTTCTCCTTCGACATGATTCCCAGCAGTCAGATTGACAACCTGCTGGTCTATAAATCCCCCTCGCCGGAGATACCGGGCGACTTCTCCGGCGGTTTTGTCAAGATAGTGACCAAAGGTATCCCCGAAGAAAACAGCATCGAAGTCGGTTATTCGACCGGGTTCAATGTCAGGACGCAATTCAGGCAGTTCCGCATGAACCCCGGAAGCTATACGGATTTCCTCGGTTTCGACCTCGGCAAGAGGCCGCTCGGCCGCTCGTTTCCGGCGCACATGGACCTCGTCACTTCGCCCGACGAGATAACGAGGCTGACGAGAGAAGGGTTCAACAACGACTGGCGCATCCGGAGTTTTATCCCCATGCCCGACCAGCGGCTCTCCTTCTCGATGGCCCGCCGCTGGGATACGAAGCGCGGCCGTACCGTGGGCAACATCACCGCCGTCACATACAGCAATACGTTTAAAGGAGTCGAAGGTATCAAGAACGCCCGGTACGGCATCTACTCCGCGGCCGCCGACACGCCCATCTATCTCGACGATTATTATGACAACCAATATTCGAACGATGTCCGGCTCGGAGCGATGCACAACTGGGCGTTCATCCTCGACGCCTCTAACCGTATCGAGTTCAAGAACCTGCTCAATATATTGGGGCGTAACCGTCTGACCGAACGCCGGGGCATCAAGGACATGAGCAGCATGTACTATCTCGAACAGACCGAGATGCAGTACTCTTCGCGCCTGACCTATACGGGGCAGTTCTCCGGCACGCACCACCTGGCCGGTACCGATGCGACGGTGACGTGGGATGCCGGTTACTCCTATGCCGACCGGAACGAACCCGACCGCCGCATCGTCTCCAATATGGCCGGTATCGGAAGTACGGATGACCTGGCGGATGTGGTGACGGGCAACGACAACATCAAACGCTACTTCCAGACCCTCGGCGACCACATCGCTTCGGCTTCCGGCAACTATGTGCAGCAGTTGGCCTGGGGGGGTATCCGACCCACGTTGAAGGCCGGCATCTACGGCGAGTACCGTTACCGCAGCTACGACCAGCGCGAGTTCATCTACCGTTACGACAACCTTTCCGCCGAAGAGCGGCAATATTATCTCAAGCTGCCTTTCCAGGAGATGCTGTCGCCCGAATGGCTGGGAGCGGACAAGGTCTATATCGACGAGATAACCCGCAAGACCAATGCCTACACCGCCGACATCTATTACGGAGCGGCTTATGCGGCGCTCGACATTCCGCTCGGAAAATTCGATATCTATGCCGGGGCACGTCTCGAAAGCTACACCACGAAGCTGACGCGAGACCGTTCGGATGCACCCGAACTTATCCTGATGACCACCAAGACGCACCACGACCTCAATCTGCTGCCTTCGGTCAATGTCACTTACCGGATAGACGACCGGCATCAGTTGCGGGCGGCTTACGGGCGTTCGCTCAACCGTCCGGAGCTGCGTGAGCTTTCCCCTACGGTCTATTACGATTTCGACCTCTTCAGCGAGATAGCCGGTAACGAGAACCTCAGGACGGCCGTCATCGACAACGTGGACCTGCGTTATGAATTCTATCCCGCACCGGGCGAGACGGTGAGCCTCGGTGCCTTCTACAAACACTTCCGCAATCCGATAGAGTGGACCTATATCGACATGGGCGGTTCGCTCCGCTATATGTATGAGAATGCCGACCGGGCCCAAAGCTGGGGTGTGGAGCTCGATGTGAGGAAAAACCTCGGCTTTATCGGTATGCCGAACCTTTCGCTGGTGCTCAATGCGGCGTGGATATACAGCAACGTGACCTTTGTGCCCGGCGAGGTGGTGTCCGAACCCGACCGGCCCATGCAGGGACAGTCGCCCTACGTGATAAACGCGGGACTCTATTACAGTTCCGAACGACTCGGACTCGACGTGGCGCTGCTCTACAACCGAATTGGCAAGCGGATAGTGGGGCTGGGCAAGTCCAACAGCGTCAATCCCGACCCCAATACGCTGATTCCCGATTCGTACGAAATGCCGCGCAACGTGCTCGATTTCTCCGTATCGAAAAGGATAGGGCGACGGGTGACGCTGAGCTGTTCGGTGAAGGACCTTCTCTCGGAGGACGTGGTGTACAAGCAGTTCCCGAAGTTCGAGAAGGACGGACAGATGTACCGGCGGGAACAGGTCACCCGGCGCTACAATCCCGGTCAGAGCGTATCGCTGACTGTCTCGGTAAAGCTGTGAACGATATTCGACAGGACAGACAATAGAGAAAACACCAATTTTTAATCGAACAGAAAAAGATGAAAAAGAACATCAAGATGGCCGCCGTGGCATGTATGCTCCTCTCGGCCTTTGTTACCGTAAGTTGCGACAAGAATACGGACAACGGCGGCGAGAATCCTCCGCAGGGCGAAACGTTCGAACTGGGCGACGGTTCGAAGGATAATTTCGAAATCGCTTCCGACATGACGCTGACCTATCCGAACGTCTATACGCTCAAAGGGTTCGTTTATGTGCCCGACGGTGTGACGCTGACCATCGAGCCCGGTGTGGTGATAAAGGGCGACAAGGCTACGCAGGGTACGCTCATTATCGAACGGGGCGGCAAAATCATGGCACAGGGTACGCCGGAACGCCCGATTGTCTTCACTTCTGCCCAGGCTCCCGGCAGCCGCAAGCCCGGTGACTGGGGCGGTATCATCCTGCTCGGCAAGGCGCCCAACAACCTCGGCGAACAGACCATCGAGGGCGGTGTGCGTTCCAAACACGGCGGTAACGACCCGGCGGACAATTCCGGCGTGCTGAGCTATGTACGTGTGGAATTCCCCGGCATCGAATACTCTACGGACAATGAAATCAACGGAATTACCTTCGGTTCGGTCGGGAGCGGTACCAAAATCGACCACCTGCAGGTATCCTACTCGGGGGACGACTCCTATGAGTGGTTCGGCGGTACGGCGAATGCGAAATATCTCGTCGCCTATTCGGGTTGGGACGATGATTTCGATACCGACAACGGCTTCAGCGGCAAGGTACAGTTCGCCATGGGCGTGCGCAATCCGAGGATAGGGGACAAGTCGGCCTCCAACGGTTTCGAATCGGACAACAACGGCGACGGTGCGGCTACCGAACCCTACACCTCATGCGTGTTCGCCAACGTCAGCCTTTTCGGGCCGGTGTCCAATCCCGCATCCTATACCGAACAGGCCGGCGCCGAGGGTAGCCCGGTCGATGCGAGATTCCAGGCCGCGCTTCATCTGCGCCGCAATACCCAGCTCAGTATCTATAACTCCCTCATAGCGGCTTTCCCGGTAGGGCTGATTATCGAGAACGACAAAGGGTCTACCACACAGGATTGGGCTGAGCAGGGCAAACTCAACGTAACCAACTGCGTGATGGCCGGCATGGTGAAGAATTACCAGGATGCACAGTATTGGAAGGATGGTTCCCAGTTCGACGATGAGGATGCGGGTAGTTTCGCCGACGGTTATTTCAACCGTGCGGAGGGTGGAAACAGGGTGTTCGCAGCCCTCTCCGACCTCGGCCTCAGCGGCAATCCGCTCAGCCTTTCCGCTCCGGTGGTCTTCCCCGGCAGCGACAGTCCGCTTGCTTCGGGTGCTGCATGGACGGAGGAGAAGGTGGCTTCGGGCTTCGATAAAGTGGACTATATCGGTGCTTTCGGTCCGAATGAGACCGCTGCCGCCAACTGGACGAACGGCTGGTGCAATTTCGACCCCCAGAATACGGTTTACTAAACGTCGGCAGGTTGGTCAATTTGTCGGTGGGCGGGCTGCTGCGGCGGTCCGCCCTTTTCCCGTTCCGCGGCGGAGCTTCCGATGTGCCGGCAATGCGTGCGGGGATTGCGTTCCGTGCAGGAATATTACAGCCCGAGGTCTTCGTCAATCAAGACCACCGTAATCCTCCCTTTCGGATGGCATTTGTGCAGAATGAGCCGTTCGTTGCATATCCGTCGGGGCGATGCACAATCCATGCACCGGCCCGTTTTCACGCACGGCGTGTCGAAATCCTCATGACGGGCCGCATTGCGCGGGGCGGCCGTTTCGCGGATACGCCTGAAGGCGGCATCGCCGTCCTCCACGATTTTGTTCCGACCGACGGTCAGGATGACGTGCCGCGGTCCGAAGGCTATCGGAGCGATGCGGTTGCCTATCATGTCCAGCCAATGCAGCTCCCCGTCGAGGGTGACGGCATTCGCGCCGGTCAGGAACAGGTCGCATAACAGCGCCTGCCGGCGTCTTTCTATCAGTTCCCTGAAAGGAACGCCCTGTTCGAAAGTGTCGATGAACGGATAGGTGCGCTGCGTCCGCAGCCACTCCACCGTCCCCGTCGCGTAGAGCGTCATCGAGTCGCCGAAGGAGATACTCGCCGGCGCGAGTTCGGCGATGCGGCTGCGGATGTATTCGCCGGCCTCGTGTGCGTCGGCTGCTGTCGCCACCTCAAAACCGTTGCGCCTCAGCCTGTCGGCACATCTCTCCGTTGTCTTTGCCTGTTCCATCATGTGTCTCCATTATGGGCGGTTCCGGCAGATGTTTTCCGGAGACCGTAAAAAAAGTCTCCACGGAGTACGCGGAGACATAGGTATTAAAACCTGCGGCCCATGGCCTTATTGTGGTAAGATGTAGAAGTTCTTACATTGCAAATATAGGAAAAATAAGTGCACAAATCCAAAAATTTTCCTTATTTTTACGAAAAACCGCCAATTTATGGAGAAAAGATTGGGTATAGATGTAGGAACCAATTCCCTCGGATGGGCTATCGTGGAGGTGGACGACGAAGGATGTACGCTGCTCGACCGAGGGGTGGATATCTTTCAGGAGGGGGTAGCACGTGAGAAGAATCAGGAGAAACCGGCCGTGCAGGACAGGACCGATGCCCGTGCCCTACGGCGGCACTATTTCCGTCGCCGTTTGCGCAAGATAGCCCTGTTGCGGGTGTTGGTACGGCACGACCTGTGTCCCGCATTGTCGGAGGAGCAGTTGAACGCCTGGCAGGGGAAGGGGATTTATCCGTTGGACGATGCGTTCATCCGTTGGCAGCGTACCGACGACAATGCGGACAGGAACCCGTACCGCGACCGCTTCCGGTGTCTGACCGAAGAACTCGATTTGGCCTGCCGCGAAGAACGTTACGTGCTGGGCAGGGCGCTGTATCATCTGTGTCAGCGCCGCGGATTTCTGAGCAATCGCAAGGATGCGGGAAACGAGGCCGAGGAGGGTAAGGTGAAGCAGGAGATTAAAACCCTCTCTGCCGACATGGCCGCTGCGGGGTGCGAATATCTGGGCGAATATTTCTACCGGCTTTACCAGCGGAAAGAGAAGATTCGCAAACACTATACAGCCCGGAACGAGCACTATCTGGCCGAGTTTCGTGCCATTTGCCGGAAACAGCGGCTTGATGAGGAGTTGCGACAGGCATTGGAAAAAGCCATTTTCTATCAGAGGCCCCTCAAGTCGCAAAAGGGCTTGGTAGGCAAGTGTACTTTCGAAAAGGACAAGAGCCGCTGTCCGGTGTCCCATCCGCGCTTCGAGGAGTTCCGGATGCTCCAGTTCATCAACAACGTTCGGGTTACGGGTCCCGGCGATGCGGAGCCGCGGCCCCTTTCGCCGGAGGAGGTGGAGATTGTCCGTCCGCTGTTCCTGCGCAAGAGCAAACCGCATTTCGATTTCGAAGACATTGCCAAAAAGATAGCGGGCAAAGGGAACTATGCCTGCCGGGGCGAGTTGCTGCAGGCGCCGTACCGCTTCAATTGTGCCGGCAAATCGACGGTGACGGGGTCTCCCGTATCGGCCCTTTTCGCTTCGGTTTTCGGAGATGATTGGCAGCGTGAGATTTGCAGCCTGTATACGCTCGGTGCCGGGAAAAACGAGGAGCAGATACTCAACGACGTATGGCATGTCCTCTTCGCCTTTGAGGACGAGGAGCGGTTGCAGGCCTGGTTGCAGGAGAAACTGCAGCTTTCGGCCGACGATGCGAAAACCCTGGCGGCCTTCCGTCTGCCGCAGGGGTATGCGTCGCTGAGCCTGAACGTTATCAACAAGATACTTCCCTACCTGCGGCGCGGATACCGCTACGACGAGGCGGTATTCTTTGCCAACCTCGGAAAGGTGCTTCCGGCGGAGGTGTATGCCGACCCGGCCAGGCGCCGCGAAGTGGAGCAAGGGATTTCCGCCCAGATGGATGATTTGGGCGACGGAGAGAAAACACGGAAGGAGGAACGTATTCGCGATTATCTGCGGCGTTATTGGGGCGTAGAGGAGAAGCGGCTGGAGCGCCTTTACCATCCTTCGATGATTGAGGCGTATCCGTCGGCGTCTCCCAACGGACAGGGTCTCCTGCAGCTGGGTTCGCCGCGCATCCCGGCTGTCCGGAATCCGATGGCCATGCGAGCTCTGTTCCGCCTCCGCGTACTGCTGAACGAACTCCTGCGCGAAGGAAAGATTGACCGTGGCACGAAAATCAATATCGAGCTCGCCCGCGAGCTGAACGACGCCAACAAACGGAAGGCCATCGAACGTTACCAGCGGGAGCGGGAGGCTGAGAACCGCAAATATGCCGAAGAGATTCGCCAACAGTATGTCGAAGCGACGGGACATTCCATAGAGCCCTCCGAAGAGGATATTCTCAAATACCGTCTGTGGGTGGAGCAGGGGCATTGTTCCCTTTATACGGGGAAGACAATCGGGATTTCCGAGTTTCTCGGCGACGGCCGGCGGTACGACATCGAGCATACCGTCCCCCGTTCGCGTGGGGGAGAGGATGCGCAGTACAACAAGACGCTGTGCGAAGAGGAATTCAACCGGGATATAAAACGCGACAAACTGCCGTCGGAGCTGGCCAACCATACCGCGATATTGGCCTGTGTCGAGTCGTGCGGATGGTTCGAGCGCATCGAGGGGTTGGAGCATCGGGTCTGGGGGGCGGACCGTCGCGCAAAGAGTGCGACGACCAAATCGGCGAAGGATTTCGCCATTCAGGACCGGCACTACTGGAGGATGCACCTCGATTACTGGCGCAGGAAGTGCGAGGCCTTTACCATGACGGAGGTGCCCGAAGGATTCAGCAATCGGCAGGGTGTGGATGTTGGCATCATCGGCCGGTATGCGCGGCTCTATCTGCAGACAGTCTTCGACCGGGTTTATACGGTCAAGGGTGCTACGACGGCTGCGTTCCGCAGGATGTGGGGGCTGCAGGAGGAGTATGCGGCGAAAGAGCGCGTGAATCATGTCCACCACTGTATAGATGCCATTACCATCGCCTGCATCGGAAGCCGGGAGTACGCCTTGTGGGCGCAGTACGTTCGGCAGGATGAACTCTATCGGTGGGGGGAAGCGGATAAACCCCGTTGCGGCAAGCCGTGGCCGACCTTCACCGAGGATGTCCGGGCGACGGCCGATGAGCTGCTCATTTCGCATCACACACCCGACAACATGCCCAAGCAGAGTCGGAAACGGCTGCGTGTGCGGGGAAAGGTGCAGCGGAACGACAGGGGAGAGGTCAAATACATGCAGGGCGATACTGCCCGGGGTGCTCTCCATCAACAGACATTTTATGGAGCCATCGAACGAGACGGCGAGATTCGGTATGTCGTGCGCAAGTCGCTCGACCAACTGCTGCCTGCGGATGTGGAAAAAATCGTGGATGAGGCGGTCAGACAGAAAGTCAGGGAGGCGGTCGAGGCATACGGTTTCAAAGAGGCGACAGACCCGACGAAACACACCGTCTGGATGAACGAGGAAAAACAGATACCGATTCGGAAGGTGCGGATATTGACCGGTGTGAAAAATCCGATTCTCCTGAAGCCTCATCGCGATGTATCCGTTAAGGAGTATAAGCGATATTACCATGTCGTCAACGACGGGAATTACTGCATGGCGATTTACGAAGGCAGAGACAGGCAGGGCAGGTTGAAACGGACGTTTGAAATCGTCAATAAACTGGAGGCGGCCCGTTATTTCAAACGGAGTGCGGACCGGGAATCCCGGCCCGATTTGGTACCGCTGTCGGATGTCAACGGTTATTCGCTTAAGTATCTCTTGAAAACGGGGACGATGGTGTTGTTTTATGAAAATTCCCCGGACGAGTTGTATGAATGTTCGGTCGGAGAGTTGGCTAAAAGGTTGTACAAGGTTGTGGGAATGGCGCAGGATGGTCGTGTCCAGTTTCTGTTTCATCAGGAGGCACGGGACCAGAAAGCCGTTACGGCGGAGTGTGGAATGGGAATTTCGGTTTTCGATGCACGCCATCCTGCTCCGAAGTTGAGGATAAGAGTTTCCAATTTTAAAATGTTCGTCGAAGGCTATGACTTCGAACTGACGGTTACGGGGGAAGTAAAATTCAAACGGTAATTGCTTCATGGTGAAACGCGCGCTGTTCTTTTCGACGCCTTATAGCCTGAGTCTTCGGGACAATCAGATGATTATCCGTACGAAGGAGGCCCCCGACATGCAGCGGACCGTTCCGGTCGAGGATATCGGGGTGGTGGTGCTGGAGGACCGACAGACGTCCGTGACGCTGCCGCTGCTGAATGCGCTCTCGGATAACAATGCGGCCGTCATCTTCTGCGGCGACGACCGGATGCCGAACGCCATGCTGATGAATCTCGATTCCAACCGGACACAGGGCGAGAACTACCGGACGCAAAT
Organism: Tidjanibacter massiliensis; assembly: GCF_900104605.1. Lineage (NCBI taxonomy): Bacteria > Pseudomonadati > Bacteroidota > Bacteroidia > Bacteroidales > Rikenellaceae > Tidjanibacter > Tidjanibacter massiliensis. Next base: position 2,183,834 of record NZ_LT629960.1, read on the forward strand.
CGAGGCGAGCGAGCCGTTGAAAAAGGGGATATGGCGGCAAATTGTCGAGGCGAAAATCCGAAACCAGGCCGCCTTGCTGCAAAAGTTGGGCAAAGACGGGGAGCGGTTGAAGCCCTATTACCGGAATGTCCGCAGCGGCGATGCGGACAACCGGGAGGGGACTGCCGCCAGAATTTACTGGGCAGAGCTGTTCGGCCGGGATTTCGTTCGTATGCGGGAGGGAGATGTTCCCAATAATTTGCTGAATTACGGATATACGGTTCTGCGGGCGGCCGTCGCACGGTCGCTGATGGGGTCGGGGCTGTTTCCGGCGTTCGGCATTTTCCACCGTAACCGGTACAATGCCTTTCCGTTGGCCGACGATGTGATGGAACCTTATCGTCCTTTTGTGGACGAATTGGTGTACGGGCTCCGTATGCAGGGCGAGTCGCAACTGACGCAGGAGGTCAAGGGGACCCTGCTGCGGATACTGTTCGCCGATACGCGTTTCGAGAAGGTGATGCGTCCGCTGGATGTCGGCCTGACGTTTACGGCGGCATCGCTGGCGAAATGTTTCGCTGGAACGCAAAAGAAGATTGTTTACCCTTTGTTGGAGTGACAGGATGTCGGAAGTCCGTTTGAATGCATATCGTATCATGTGGCTGTTCGTGTTTTTCGATTTGCCGACCAATACCAAAACCGAGCGTCGTCATGCGACTCAGTTTCGCAAGGCCCTGGAGAAGGATGGCTTTTCGATGATGCAGTATTCGGTGTACGTGCGTCACTGCCCCTCGAAAGAGAATATGGAAGTACATCTCCGTCGGGTGCAGAAGTCGATGCCGCCTGCCGGATATACCAGTATCCTGAGCGTTACGGACAAACAGTACAGTGAGATTCGGAACTATTGGGGGAAAAGCGAACGGGCCCGGCCCGAGATGCCTCAGCAGCTGGAATTTTTTTGATATACTGCTCTTTGAAATACGAAATTACATCCGACCAACTTCCCCGGTGTGCGGCAGGACGTTTTATGCATCGGTGTCATATGTGTAACGTGCAGAATACGAATTACTGCCATGCGCGAGGTTGTGGTTTGATGTAGAATTGGAATGAGAAACAACCACATAGCCGGCGATAACCGCTGCCACCCGTTGTGGTTTGATGTAGAATTGGAATGAGAAACAACGCAGCGTCCTCAATATCTTGGAGGTTATCGGTTGTGGTTTGATGTAGAAAAATCGCAGTCAAAAATTAAAATATGGTCTTTGCTTGAGAGAGAAACAGATTCCTATGTAACAGGGATTTAGCAAAATAACAAATCTTGCCTACCGTTTTCCCGAAAACCCGAAATGGCAAAATTTGCTACACATTTGCGAAGAAAACCTTGAAAAATGTCCAGCCAGAATAAAGTCCTGTTGACGATAATGTAGATTGGACTAAAGTAGATTGATACGGACTTAAATCGACTGTTCTCGACACTTGAAAAATCAACAACGCCTCGTCGGATAATTCCCGTCAACAGGTAAATTTCAGTAAACGTCAGTCCATATAAGTACATATCAGTCCGCCATAGACCAATCGGCCTGCTGAAAAATAGTTTTCAGCAGAACGAAACATTAATTTATCATCAGGTCTATGAAGCGGACTAAATCCATCGCTCCCGGTACCGGAAAAGCAGCAAGGAAAAATTTTCCGGGCCCTCACCCCAACAGTCGGCAATTACACACTACCCGCGTTTGCCGTTCCTGCGGTCAGAAATTCTCTGCCGCCACTTCCACCAGCGAATATTGCAGTCGTAAATGCTACCAGCACGACTATTATCTTCGCAACAAACCCCAAATTCTCGACAAACGCAACAAACGGGAACGAGCGGAAGAGCCTGCGATTCCTCCTGTAGATTCGGATATGATTTCCGTGCGGGAAACAGCCCGGCGGCTGGGTATATGCCGTCAAACGATCTACAACCTCGCGGCTAAAGGCATTATCACCATCTACCACGTTACCGGACGTCTTTCGTATGTTAGTTGGAGCGAGGCCTGTGCCACTATCTCCACGCGTACGGCTCCGGCCATACAGCAGAAACCGCGTCGTTCAACGCGGAAGAAACATCCCGAACAAACTGCCGAAACCTCTTCCAAAGCCGCCGCTCCTGCTCCACCCACAGCCGCTAAATGGGCTGCGGCCCAAGAGCTATGCAGCCGTTATGGCTGGGATACGGCCTATTTGTACCGATTCGTACAGTGCCATCGGATTTCGCGCATCAAGGACGGCCGTTACTCGCTGTACTCCATTCCCCAGATAGAGGCTGTCATTCAGGAAAAACAGACTCAAATCGTTCCGGCAGGTTATATCACCATAGATGATGCGGCCAAGAAATACAGTGTCCCTCCCAGTACGGTGACGTATCGCCTTGCACATTACGGTATCGACACGCAAAAGACGGTTATCGACGGCCGTCGCAAGGTTATTTTTTCCGAAGCGGCTTTCCGACAAGCTACGCAGGGTAAAAAGCATTGATTTACAATTATTTGAAAAACACTAATTTTTGTTTATCTCACTGTGCATTTATAACTTGCATCCTCAAATCGCATCATTATGAAATGTCCTAAAGTCACCCTTCGCAGCCGTCCGATTTCACACGGACGACGTTCATTATACCTCGACTATTACCCGGCGATCAGAATCCCCGATACGATGAAGAAGACCCGTACCGAAACGCTGGGTATCTACGTCTATGCCCGCCCGCGTTCGCAACACGAAAAGTCGCATAATGACGAAATGTACCGCAAAGCGCGTTTGATCGCTTCCACACGCTTGCCGGCCATCATAAACAAACAATACGGCTTTCTCGATACCGCACGCGGCAACCGGGATTTTCTGGAATACTTCAGGCAGATAGTAGGCGAACACAACAGCAGCCTGTGGAAAGGCTGCTACAACCATTTCCGGTTTTTCGTCAAAAACTCCTGTATCTGTGCGGAGGTCGATATCGAACTCTGCCGGAAATTCAGAAGCTACCTGCTCTCGGCGCACCAATTCCGGGACCCTACACGCCCGCTGGCACACAGCTCGATTGTCAATTACTATCTGAAATTCCTCAGTCTGCTGCATAATGCCTACCGGGATCATATGATTGAAGAAGATCTGGCAATACAAATGGAGTATATAGCCCGTAAGCCTACACGTCGGGAATTTCTAACGCCGTCCGAACTGCGAACGCTCTCGCAAACGCCCTGCGAGATCCACGTCTTGAAACGGGCAAGCCTTTTCTCCTGTGAAACGGGCCTGCGACTGAGTGACGTGTTGGCTTTGAAATGGGAGGATATCGTACCCAACCTGGAAGGCAACGGTTATAATATGCGCATACGCACAGTCAAAACCGACGAAGAAGGACTCTTACCGTTAAGCGATACGGCCCTACAACTTTGCGGGCCTCGCAGTACAGGTACGGTATTCAAGGGTTTTACACGCTCGATGACCGACCGTCCGCTCAAACGATGGCTTGAGGATGCGGGCATTACCAAACGCATCACGTTCCACTGTTTTCGCCACACCTACGCCGTGCTGCAATTAGCCAGCGGCACGAATATTTACACCCTCAGCAAAATGATGCTGCACAAGAGTATTCGCTCGACGGAAATTTATCTGGATCTGCTTGAGGAAACGAAGCTCGAAACCGTCGGACGTATCAGTATCTATATCGACCCGGAGATGTTCGACGAATAATCCGTACCTTATATATTAATGTATT